>JAJZLD010000029.1 GCA_021803785.1 Pseudomonadota bacterium
TGGACAAGCTGTGCTGGCTGCCGGTCGATTCGACGACGACGTCTGCGCCGACTTCGCCCCACTTCAGTTCGGCCGGATCCTTGATAGCGGTCAGGCGGATCTTCTTGCCGTTGACGATCAGGGTGTTGCCTTCGACCGACACATCACCTTTGAAGCGGCCGTGCACCGAGTCGTACTTCAGCATGTATGCGAGGTAGTCGGGCTCGAGCAGGTCGTTGATGGCAACGATTTCGATGTCAGAGAAGTTCTGAACGGCAGCGCGGAAAACCATACGGCCGATACGGCCAAAACCATTGATACCAACCTTGATCGTCATTGTTTTCTCCTGGTAAAGGGGGTAATGCTATGTCCCTGAACGACTGCCGCGTTGCACGCGACCGGCACCGGGCCGGGGGAGCCCATGTGCGCCTAAGAAATCACATCGACTTTACAGCAGTGCTTCGACTGCTTTTTTGACGTAATCGGGGGTAAACCCAAAATGTTTGAACAATTCGCCAGCCGGAGCGGACTCTCCAAAGCTGTCCATGCCGATTACGGCACCGTTTGAGCCCACATAACGGTACCAATGGGCTGAAACACCGGCTTCGACAGCCACTTTCGGCAGGTTTGCAGGCAAAACGGCGGCTTTATAGCCGGCATCCTGCTTGTCGAACAAATTGGTGCTGGGCATCGATACGACACGTACCGGGATGCCGGCCTCGGCAAGCTGCTTTTGCGCCGTCAGTGCGAGTGCAACTTCCGAACCGGTGGCTATGATGACCGCCTTGGCGCCTTCGGCGTCGGACAGCACATAGCCGCCGCGGCGGATGTCTGCGATCTGCTGGGCGCTGCGCGCGACAAAGGGCAGGTTCTGGCGCGAGAGCGCGAGCACCGTCGGGCCGTCGGCACGCTCCAGCGCGTTGATCCAGGCGGCCGCGGTTTCCACTGCGTCGCAGGGGCGCCAGACATCCAGGTTCGGGATGATGCGCAGGCTGGCGACATGCTCCACCGGTTGGTGCGTCGGGCCGTCTTCGCCGAGACCGATCGAATCGTGCGTGTAGACCATGATGTGGCGTTGCTTCATGAGCGCCGCCATACGGATCGCGTTGCGCGCGTAGTCCGAGAACACCAGGAAGGTCGCGGTGTAGGGGATGAAGCCGCCGTGCAGTGCCAGGCCATTGGCGATTGCGGTCATGCCGAACTCGCGTACGCCGTAGTTGATGTAGTTGCCGCCTGCGTCGCGGGTCACGCTCTTGGAGCCGGACCACAGCGTGAGGTTGGAACCGGCGAGGTCGGCCGAACCGCCCAGCAGTTCGGGCAGAGCCGGCGCCAGCGCCTCGATGGCGTTCTGGCTGGCCTTGCGGGTAGCGATGGTTTCGCCCTTCTCGACGATCTTCGCGAGCGCGGCGTCGCGCTTGGCTGACCAGTCGGCGGGCAGTTCGCCTGCCATGCGGCGCACGAACTCAGCGGCCAGTTCAGGGAAGGCGGCCTTGTATGCGGCGAAGCGGGTGTTCCACTCGGTCTCGCGGGCGGCGCCGGCTTCCTTGGCGTTCCATTGTGCGTAGACGTCGGCGGGGATCTCGAATGCGGGATGATCCCAACCGATCACCTTGCGTGTGGCTTCGATTTCCGCCGCACCAAGCGGGGCGCCGTGTGAATCGTGACTGTCAGCCTTGTTTGGTGAGCCCATGCCGATGATCGTCTTGCAGATGATCAGCGTCGGCTTGCTCGTTTCACCCTTTGCCAACACGGTGGCGGCGTCGATTGCTGCTGAGTCGTGCCCGTCGATCGGGCCGATCACCTGCCAGCCGTAGGCTTCGAAGCGTTTCTTGGTATCGTCGGTGAACCAGCCCTCGACATGGCCGTCGATCGAGATGCCGTTGTCGTCATAGTAGGCGATCAGCTTGCCCAGGCCCAGCGTGCCGGCGAGCGAGCAGGCTTCGTGCGAGATGCCCTCCATCAGGCAACCGTCGCCAAGGAAGGTATAGGTGTAGTGATCGACCACCTGATGGCCAGGCCGGTTGAATTCGGCGGCAAGCAGTTTTTCGGCGAGTGCGAAACCCACAGCGTTGGTAATGCCCTGGCCGAGCGGGCCAGTGGTGGTCTCAACGCCCGGCGTGTAGCCGACTTCGGGGTGGCCCGGCGTCTTCGAATGGAGCTGGCGGAAGTTTTTCAGATCTTCAATCGAGACGTCGTAGCCGGTCAGGTGCAGCAACGCGTAGATCAGCATCGAGCCATGGCCATTGCTGAGGATGAAGCGATCGCGATCGGCCCACTTCGGATTGGCCGGGTTGTGGCGCAGGTGGCGGCGCCACACGACCTCGGCGATTTCGGCCATGCCCATCGGCATGCCGGGGTGGCCGGAGTTGGCCTTCTGTACGGCATCCATGGCAAGCGCGCGAATGGCGCCGGTCAGCGCGTTGAATGCGGGAAGCGGGCGATTGATCGACATCTTGAATACTCTGGGTTGGTCCGGGATGGCCTGGCGCGACTTTCGGACGGACGCGTCTCAGACGGCCGATGCACCGTTGCGGTGCGGCAAAGACTGTAATTATGGGCGAAAACTGTTTATGGGCGTTAGCTGGTTTTCCTTATGGATCCCGGCCGGGGCAGAAGGGGCTCCGCAGACACTCAGAGCAGTGCGCGCCGGCGTTCGATCAGGCGTAGTACGAGCGGCGTCATGATCAGCTGAATTGCTAGATCCATTTTGCCGCCCGGCACCACGATGGTATTCGGACGGCTCATCCAGGATCCATCCAGCATGGCCAGCAGATAGGGAAAGTCGGTGCTTTTCGGATCGCGAAAGCGGATCACCACCATCGATTCATCGAGGGTCGGGACGTTGCGCGCGATAAAAGGATTTGAAGTATCGACCAGCGGCACGCGCTGGAAGTTGATGTGGGTGCGCGAGAACTGGGGGACGATGTAGTGCACATAGTCCGGCATCCGGCGTAGGATCGTGTCTTGCACGGCGTCGATCGAGTATCCGCGAACCTGGGTGTCGCGCAGCACCTTCTGCACCCACTCAAGATTGATGATGGGTACCACCCCGATCAGTAGGTCGACATGGCGCACCAGATCGATCGTGTCCGTGACGATGCCGCCGTGCAGTCCTTCGTAGAAAAGGCAGTCAGTATCGGGCGGGATGTCCTCCCATGGCGTGAAGGTGCCGGGCCGCTGCTTCCACTGCGAAGCTTCTGTTTCGTCGTGGAGATACCAGCGGCGCTGGCCGGTGCCGTTTTCGCCGTAGCTGCGGAAACAGGCCTCGAGCTCGGTGAAAAGATTGCCGTCAGGGCCAAAGTGCGACAGGGGCGGGCCGCCCTTGCGTTCTGCCTTGGCGATGGCGCGCCGCATGCCTTCGCGGTCATAGCGGTGGAACGCATCTCCCGCTATGAAGGCGGCTTCGATCATCTCGCGCCGGAAGATCCACTCGAAACTCCTCTGCACGGTTGTCGTGCCTGCGCCAGACGAGCCGGTAACGGCGATGATCGGATGCTTCGCGGACACGGCGCTCCCTCCGATGGTCAGGTACCCATGTTAGCGCAAGCCCGTTGCGGCCGGACAGGCCCTGCAGAGCACGTGTGACCGACTACAATCGACGGTTCAGTCAGGGCCCCAGGAGACCCCCATGCGTTTGATCGTGATTCTGATCGTGCTGGCCATCGTGGGCTGGCTGGCGGCAAGCAACCTCAAGAATCAAGGGGCGGCTGTCAGCAATGCGGCGCGGCAGGCCGGCGTCGAAGTGTCGCAAAGCGCGACTCCTCGCGAACAGGTTGAAGCAGTGGGTAAGGCGGTCGAGAAGATCCAGCAACAGGAGGCTGAAAAACGCCAGCAGATCCTGGATCAGGCTGAGGGCGGCACGAAGTAGTTCGCGTCGGGCAGTCTAGCCGCCGGCGCGCAGCAGCCAGTCGAGCCATTGCGCATGTAGCGCGGGGCTGGCTGCAACGACGACGGACTGCTTACCGCTCGGGCTCGCGCGCAACGGGCTGCCGTCCAGCGCACTGGCGACGCCGCCTGATTCTTCGACCAGCAATCGGCCGGCGGCATGGTCCCACAGCATCTGGCCGCCGTGCAGATACACATCCAGCCGGCCGGCCGCGATGAAACACCATTCCAGCGCGCTCGAACCAAAGTTGCGAAGCGAGAAGCATGGCGAGTTCACCGCGAGATGTGCGGCAAGCGCGGGCGGAACGCGTTTGAAATCAACCCCGCCGACAGCCGCGGAGAGGGTCTCGGGCGGTTGGCGAAGCGGTAGACGTTGGCCGTTGAGCCAGGCGCCGGCGCCTCGCCCCGCGTAGAAGGCTTCATCGGCGATCGGGTTATAGACCACCCCGAATTGGGTCTCGCCGTTCACGAGAAAACCGACTGAGAGGCCGAAAATCGGGATGCCGTTGGCGAAATTGGTGGTGCCGTCGATCGGGTCGATCACCCATAGGCCCTGCGCGCCCTGTGCCCAGATGTCGCGTTGCTGCTCGGCGCTCATTTCCTCGCCCAGCATCGGCGCGTCGACGATGTCCATCAGGCGCTCGGCGAGGGCGCGCTGCGTTGCGCCATCCGCCACGGTCAACGAACTGCCGTCCGATTTGTGCTGGCGTCCGGCTTTTAGATAGAGCGGCATGGTGACTTCCCTCGCCACCTCACGAACTACGGATTCGAGCGCGCGTGCGCGAGCGAACATCGGCATGCTCAGGTGCTCCGCCACTTGATCGAACAGCCGATCGATGGAATCTGCTCGCGCGGCCCCTGGCCCGTCTCAGCGATCAGCCGCATGGCCTCGTACAGATCGCGCGGTGCGTCGGCGGGCGCGGCTTCCTTGCGCGAGGCATCCAGCCGACCGCGGTACTGCAGGCCGAGGCTGGCGTTATAGCCAAAGAAGTCCGGCGTACAGACGGCGCCATAGGCGCGCGCTATGGATTGGTCTGCATCGAGCAGGTAAGGGAAAGGAAAGGCTTTCTCCTGTGCGATGCGGACCATTTCGTCCCAGCCGTCCTCGGGATAGTCCGTCGGGTCGTTCGACATGATTGCAACGCACCCGATACCCAGCGCCGCAAGATCGCGTGCGTCACGGATGATGCGATCGAGCACCGCTTTCACATAGGGGCAGTGGTTGCAGATGAACATCACCAGCAGGCCGTTGGGCCCGCGGCAGGACGCAAGCGAGTGCCGTTGCCCGTCGGTGCCGGGCAGATCGAAGTCGGGCGCAGGGGTACCAAAGGCACACAAGGGCGTTGCGGTGCTGACCATGGTGAAGTCCAAGGGGAGCGTAAAACTTATAATAGTACGATGCTCGCTCGTTTCTTCTGCCCGGATCTGCCCGCTGCGGGGCATGAATTCACGCTTCCACCGGAAGTCGCCCACCATGCGGATCGGGTGCTCCGCCTGCGTGCGGGCACTCGTGTCACGCTCTTTGACGGCGCAGGGCACGAAGCCGAGGCGGTGTTGCTGCAACTGGGCCGCGACCCACTTGCGAGGGTTGAATCGGTTGTCGCGCTGAATCGTGAGGCGCCGCTGACGGTGACGCTGGTACAGGCGCTGGCGACGGGCGACAAGATGGACTGGATTGTGCAGAAGGCGGTGGAGCTTGGCTTCGCCGCATTGCAGCCAGTGGCGGCGGAGCGCAGCGTGCTGAAACTGGACGGCGCACGCGCTGAGAAACGGGTGGAGCATTGGCGTCAGGTTGCGGTTTCGGCTTGCGAGCAGAGCGGACGCAATCGCGTGATGTCGGTGGATGGGTTGTTGACGCTGCCGCAATGGCTTGCGCAGCCGTTTGCGGGTGAGCGTTGGGTGCTGTCGCCGGAAGGTGGTGAGCGCTTGTCCGCGCTTCCCGCACCGACCACACCGGTTGCGCTGATGATTGGTCCGGAGGGCGGTTGGTCCGAGCGCGAACTGGCCGCTGCGCGCGCCGCGGGATGTAAACCGCTGGCGCTTGGGCCGCGCATCCTGCGTACGGAAACGGCTGGCATCGCCGCAATGGCTGCGATGCTGGCGCTTTGGGGTGATTTCTAATCGGGCCGCAGGCCCATTGCACGAGGAAGGATCAATGCCGCACACGCAGTCGGATCAGCAAGCGGACCCGGACGCCCGGGTCATCAGCGACAAGGTATCGGCCGCCACCATGATGCGCGAGTCCGATGCGATCCGATTCGTTGAGTGGGTACGCGGTGCTGCGCCTTACGTGCATGCCTTCCGCGGCAAGACTTTCGTACTCGGCTTCGGTGGCGAGGTCGCCGAAGGCGACTTGCTCGAAAAGCTCTGCTACGACTGCAACCTGCTTGCCGCGATGGGCGTGCGCCTGGTGTTGGTGCACGGCACGCGGCCGCAGATCGAGGAAGAACTCGCACGGCGCAAGCTGCCCTCGCGCCTGCATGAAGGCGTGCGCGTGACGGATGCCGATGCGCTTGAATGCGTGAAGGCGGCGGTCGGCAGCACCCGCATCGAAGTCGAGGCCAGGCTCTCGCAGGGCCTGCCGAACACACCGATGGCCGGCGCACACATGCGCGTGACCGGCGGCAACTTCATCACCGCCAAGCCGATCGGCGTGGTCGACGGCATCGACTACCAATACACCGGCGCGGTGCGCAAAGTCATCGCCGATGAAATCGCCGCCGACCTCGACCAGCAGAATGTCGTGCTGATCTCGCCGCTGGGGGTGTCGCCCTCCGGAGAGATCTTCAACCTCGCGATGGAAGAGGTGGCCGAACAGGTGGCGATTGCACTCAAGGCCGAGAAGCTGATCTACCTGTGCGATGCGCCGGGTCTGCTCGACGAGCAGGGGCGGCTGATCGAGACGATCACCGCCGATGAGGCCGAGCGCATGTTCCGCGACGGCCGTGGCCTGACCGAAGACCTCCACCTGTTCCTGCCGCGCGCGATCCGCGCGGTGCGTTCCGGCGTCAATCGTGCCCACTTGCTCGATCGCGACAAAGACGGCGGACTGCTGCTGGAATTTTTCACCCGACAGGGTGTTGGCACCATGGTGTCGAAGGAGTCGCTCGCTCGCTTGCGTGAGGCAACGATCGAGGATGTCGGCGCGCTGCTGTCGATCATCGCGCCGCTGGAAGCCGACGGCACGCTGGTGCGGCGCTCGCGCGAACTGATCGAAATGGAGATCACACGCTTCTCGGTGGTTGAGCACGATGGCGTGATGGTCGGCTGCGCGGCGCTCTACCCGTTCTCGGAAGAGCGTGCCGCTGAGATGGCCTGCCTCGCCGTGACGCCGCAATTCCGGCGCAGTGGGCTGGGTGAGCGGCTGATGCAACATATCGAAACGCGCGCTCGCAATGCAGGGCTTGAGCGCTTGTTCGTGCTGACGACGCGGACCGAGCACTGGTTCCGTGAGCGCGGATTCCGCGAAGTCTCGCCGGATCAGCTGCCGCAGGAAAAGCGTGAGCTATACAACTTTCAGCGCCGATCCAAGGTGCTGATGAAGCTACTCTAGGCGCCACCGAATGACGCAACGCAGCCGCTTCGCGCGGGCCTTGATCGCCGCGGTGGCGTTTGCGGCGCTATGGGGGGCGCTGACGTCGCTGCTGGCGACGACGGTCACCGGGCCGGGCGCTTGGCCGCTCGGCTTGGTCGTGATCGTGTCGGGGTTGTTTGGTTCGCTCGGGGCGTTGATCGCGCTGTCGCTTGCACGGCGCTGGATGCAGCAGGTGTTCGACGACCTGCGCGATGCGGTGCGCGCAAGCGATCGCTCCGGTGGCGCGCTGGCGGGTGAAGCCTCTGGCTGGGCGGCCTTCGACGCGGTGGTGTCGGAGTTCGATCGCCTCGCGCGCCTGCGCGCCCTTCGTATTGGCGCACTGACGCGGCAGGAGGCGCGCTTTCGTGCGCTGGCCGATTCCACGCACAGCGTCGAAGCATGGTTCGACCGCACCGGCGCGCTGGTATGGATCAGCCGCTCGGTGGAGCGCGTCAGCGGCTATTCGCGCGCGGAATGCCTGCTGGCACCGAGTTTGATCGAACTGATGGTGCCGCTGAAGGACCGCGCCCAGCTCACGTCGCTGGGTCGCAGCGCGCTCGCGGGTGAGGGCCGCAGCGACTTCGAGATCCGGATCCAACGCAAAGACGGTGCGCTGCGCTGGGTCGCCTGCCACTGGGTGGCGATGAAGAATGCGGCGGGGCGCATGCTCGGTGTGCGGCTATCCGTTGAAGACATCCAGGCACGGAAGGATGTCGAAGCCCGCTTGCTCTACACCGTTGCTGAACTGCGTCGTGCGCAGGCGCTGACAGGCCACTATCTGCAGCGCACCGAAGACGAACGCCTGCGTCTTGTGTCGCTGCTCGACACCTTACGGGTCGGTATCCTCTTTGTTGATCGCGATCGACGCGTCCATTACTGCAACCGAGCCTTGCGCGAGATGTGGGGGTTTTCACCAGACGAAAACCTTACGGGCCTGCGCGACGAAGCGCTGATCGAGCGCAGTGCCGCGCTGCGCGCCGACGATACCGCCTACCGTTTGCACCTCGATGCGGTGTTGTCGCGGCAGGAGGCTTCGCAGCGGTACGAAATTCCGCTCAGCGATGGGCGGGTGCTCGAAGAAGTTTCTGCGCTGGTGCGATCGGAGGATGGCGCGCGACGCATCGGCCGTGTGTGGGTGTATGAAGACATCACCGAACGCAAACTGACGGCGCAGCGGCTGGTCGAAATCGCCGAACACGATGCACTGACCGGCCTCTACAACCGTCGCCGCTTCCATGAGGAACTGGATCGCATGCTGGCGGTCGGGCGGCGGCACGGTGAGCAGGTCGCGTTGCTGTCCTTCGATCTTGATGGTTTCAAGGCAGTCAACGACCGCTTCGGTCACCAGGCGGGCGATCGGGTGCTGGTCGGTGTGGCCGAGGGCGTGGCGGCCATCGTGCGGCGCAACGAGTTGCTGTTCCGCCTAGGGGGCGATGAATTCGCCGTGCTGGTACCTGAGGCGAAACCGGCGGAGGTGATCACGCTTGCGCAGCGAATCAACCGCAGCATTACCTCGCAACGGTTTGCCTTTGACGGCGGCGAGGCGTCGGTCGGCGTGAGCATTGGCATTGCGCTGTTCCCGGAACACGCACGCGACGCCGAGGCGCTGATCGAAGCGGCGGATACGGCGTTGTATGCGGCCAAGGCTGCCGGCAAGGGCACCCAGGTGCTCTACCAGCCGCCGCAAACCTGATTCGAACCGGCGGGCGAGCTAGAATGGCGCTCATGCCGCGGCGCATGCCGCGCACCCATTTGCAGAAAGGACGCTTACGATGACGCGCACGGTTCAGTGCATCAAGCTTGGCCGCGAGGCCGAAGGGCTTGACCGCCCGCCTTACCCCGGCGAGCTGGGGGTGAAGATCTACGAACAGGTGTCGAAAGAAGCTTGGGCGGGTTGGATCAAGCACCAGACCATGCTGATCAATGAAAACCGGCTCAACCTGATGGACGCGCGGGCGCGCAAGTACCTCGCCGAACAGATGGAGAAATACTTCTTCGGTGCGGGGGCTGACCAGGTTCAGGGTTACGTGCCGCCGTCGGCCTGATCGACGCACTGCGGACAAGAAAAGGGGCTGCGGCCCCTTTTTTTTCTTCAGCCGCGTAGCGCCGGCAGACGAATTGCCAGGTCGGGTAGTCCAGGGCGTGGGTCGATCAGGCGCTGGTCGTAGACGTAGTCCTCGTTGCGCGAGATCTGCCAGTTGAAGTGATACTGGTCGGATAGCGCCTGAAGGATGTCGGCGAAGTTTGCGCCGCGATTCGAATCAAGCATGTACAGGCCGGGCGGCGCGGCCAGCAGGCGAAGCAGCGCGGCTGCGGTGTCGTCGATGAACGAACAAGCGGGTTGCCAGCGGGTTGAAGCGCCGACCTGGCCGTGTGCGCCCATCTCCCTGTGCGCGTGGGCGACCATGTTGTTGCCCTGACCTGCCGGGTCGATCTGCCAGCCCAGGCGCGCAACGCGTGTGCCACTGGGGTAGCGCAGCAGCACCCCGTGTTCTGCGCAACGCTTCTCGAAACCGTAGCCTTCGCGCGCGTTGCTTGCCGATGCCAGGGTGAAGGGCCCGCTGACGCTGTTGTCGAACACCAGCGCGGTGCTTGTGAACACGTACGGCAGCTTGCGCTGAGCGGCGGCGTCTGCGAGCGCGAGCGACCAGTCGACGGTGGTGCGCCAGCCTTCGTTGTCGCGTCCGGTCGGCGTCGCGGCCACGCCCAGATGAATGATGGCGTCCGGTGCAACGCTGTCGATGTAAGGGCCGTGGCTCGCTAGATCAAGCGGATCTGCGGCGCTGCGGTCCCAGCCGATCGCGATGTGGCCGCTGGTCTGCGCTGCGTGCGCGACGGCTTGGCCGACGGTGCCTTTGCTTCCGGTGATCAGAATCTTCATCGTGGTGAGCGCGCCGGAGAAGGCGCTGTAAATGGGGGAAAACCTCAAGTGTACCCGCATCGCGCCGCTTGGTGCGGCTCAACTCGGTGCAGCGCTCAAGCGCTAAGGTTCTCGCCCTGTGCGGCCCGGGCAGTGATTTGTGCGGGCCTTGTCCTTTCGGGGGAAGGGGGAGTAGCAGTCATGACGGAACTGTTTCATTGGTCCGACGATTTTTCCGTCGGCATCGAGGAGATCGACGCGCAACACAAGGAGTTGGTCGACCTGCTCAACCAGTTGCACGAAGCGATTCACGAACACCACGGCCGCGACACGTCGCGCGCGATTCTCGACAAGCTCGCGGACTACACCCGCACACACTTCGCGGTGGAAGAGAGCCTGATGCGGGTGAGCAACTATCCGGAGTTCGCCCAGCACAAACAGAACCACGAGGACCTGATCGCGCAGGTGCACGCCTTGCAGGAAAAGCTCGACAGCGGTCAGGCCGCCATCACCTTCGAGTTGCTGCACTTCCTCAAGGTATGGCTCACGCGGCACATCAACGAAGCCGACAAGCGCTTCGGCGCCTTCTTCATTACGGCCGGGGTGGCGCCGCAGTGGTCGCCGGAGGTGAAGCGCTCGATGGAGGCTAAGAAGTGGTGGTGGAAGTTCTGGTAGCCGAACGCCGCTCGCGCAGCGACAGCGCGCGCATCCAGCGAGCCGTCGCCGCGATGGCTTCGGTCGCCGGCGCATACCCTTCGTGTTCGATGGATAACGCGCCGCAATAGTCGATGGCGTGCAGGGTATCGAGGATGCCCTGCCACGCCGCGGCGTCGTGCCCCTCGCCGGGTGGCGCGAAGTACCAGGCACGTTCGTCCATACGGGCGTGCGGCGTGCAGTCGAGCAGGCCCGCATCATCCATGACGTCGGGCCGGAAGCAGACATCCTTCAGGTGCACATGGAACACCGCATCGCCCAGCCGCCGGATCGCGCGCGCCGGGTCGATACCCTGCCACCACAGATGGCTCGGATCCACATTGGCGCCGAGCGCCGGGCCGCAGGCTTCGCGCAGGCGGCGCAGCGTGGCGGGGGAATGCACCGCAAACCCGCCATGAAGCTCCAGCGCAATCTTCACGCCGAGCGCGCGGGCGCGTTCGGTGAGTGGTTGCCAGTAGGGGATCAGCGATTCACGCCACTGATGCTCGAACTGATCGGCGTATTCCTGCGGCCAGCCGATCACCGGCCAGTTGAGCACGCCGCCGGTTCCCGGCTGGCCTGAGAAACCGACCACCACCGGGATTTCCATTTCGCTGGCGGCTTCGAGCGCAGCGCGGAAGTCGCCGTCGTGTGCGGCGGCGATCGTGGCGTCCGGGTGCAGTGGGTTGCCGTGGCAGGACAGCGCCATCAGCTCCACGCCGTGCGACTGGCAGCTGTTGCGCAGCCGCGCACACGCCGCCTTGTCGCCGGCCAGCAGGCGGGCATCCGCATGGCGGGTGCCCGGGTAGCCGCCGACGCCGAGTTCCAGACCGTAGATTTCGTGTGCGACGAGGTAGTCGAGCGCTTCGTCCAAGGTGTTGTGCGGCAGGCAGGACGCGAACGCGGCGAGCTTCAAGCGCTGCACTCCGGTGCCAGCAGTGCCGCAAAGTCGGCCGCCGGGCGTGCTGGGCTGAACAGATAGCCTTGCACTGCCGGGCAGCCGGCGTCGCGCAGGAAATCAAGCTGTGCCTGCGTTTCGACCCCTTCGGCGGTGACTTCGAAACCGAAGGTCTGTGCCAGGTGCAGGATCGAGCGCGTGATTGCGATGTCACCCGGGTGCACCGGCAGGCCCTGCACGAAGCTGCGGTCGATCTTCAGGCGGTGGATCGGCAACTGCTTGAGGTAAGCGAGACTGGAATAGCCGGTACCGAAGTCGTCCACCGCGAGCGCAACGCCGAGCGCAGCGATTCGGGCGAGCGTGGAGATGTTGCCGTCGGCGTCGGCCATCAGCACGCCCTCGGTCAGTTCGAGCTCCAGCGCGTTGCCGGGCACCCCGGTTTCGCGCAGCCGGCTGCTGAGGCGCTCAACGAAGCGCGGGCTGCCGAAATGGGTGCCCGAGATGTTGATCGCCAGCCGCAGGTTCAGATGTCCTTCCGCACGCCAGGCAGCGAGCTGGCGCAAACCGGTGTCGAGCACCCATTCGCCGATCTGTTCGATCAAGCCGCTCTGCTCGGCGATCGGGATGAAGCGGGCGGGCGAAATCGGGCTGCCTTGGGCGTCACGCAGGCGAAGCAGCGCTTCGGCGCCGACGATGCGGCCGGTGCGTGCGTCATTGACCGGCTGGTAGTGCAGCTCGAAGGCGTTGTCCTTCAGCGCGTCGCGGATCCGCAGTTCGATGCGGCGGCGCGCGGCGGTCTCGCTGGCGAGCGATTCCTCGAACCAGCAGACACGGTTGCGCCCCTTCTTCTTCGCTTCATACATTGCGATATCGGCGTGCTTGATCAGCGTTTGCCGGTCGCGACCGTGTTCCGGGTGCACCGCGATGCCAATGCTGCTCGACACCACATACCGTGTACCGCCGATCTCGTACGGCGTACCGATAGCGGTTTCGAGCCGGCTGGCGAGGTGCTCCAGCGCTTCCGGGCTGTCGGATCCGAGCGGCGAGAGCAGCAGGAATTCATCGCCTCCGAGGCGCACCAGCAGGTCGTTGTGGTCGATTTCGCCTTTCAGGCGCGAGGCGAGCTGGCGCAGCAGTTCGTCGCCGACAGAGTGGCCGTCGGTGTCGTTGATCAGCTTGAAGTTGTCGAGATCCAGGAACAAGGCCGCAAAGCGTGGGTGGCGGGCGGCGAAGGGTTCGAACTGCTCTTCGAGATGACGACGGTTGAACAGCCCGGTCAGCGGATCGTGGTGGGCGAGGAATTCCACTTCGCGTTGGTAGCGCTTGCGCAGCGTGATGTCGCGCGCAATGCCGGCGGTGCCGACGACTTCGCCATCCGCCCCGAATACCGGCACCTTGATCGTCTCGGCCCAGCCGATTTCGCCGTCCGGGCGATGGATCTCTTCCTCAATGCGTTCGACCTGGCGTGAAGTCATCACCATGCGATCGTGGGCCTGGTAGTGCCCCGCCATGTCGGGGGGCGAAAGGTCGTAGTCCGACTTGCCGACCAGCGATTCGGGCGACAGGTTGAAGACCTCGCCGAACTTGCGATTCACCAGCATGAAGCGGCAATCGGTGTCCTTCAGCCAGGCGAGGTCGTCGATGCTGTCCATCAGCGCCTGCTGGTGCGCCTGCAGCAGGCGCAGCTGCGCGACCGCCGCAAGCGCTGCGGTGCGGGCGGACTCCGATGCCTCGCGTTCGCGTTTCATCGCATGATCGGCACGCCGCGCCCCGATCCAGAATGCGGCGGGCATACCCAGGACGAACGCAGCCAGGACCCAGCTAGACACGGCTCGACCTCGTCGAGCTGGGCTGACGGGCTGACGCGCCAAGCGGTGCAGCGGGCTGCGCCGGGAGTTTGCAGTGGGGGGCATGCGTGTTTGGCGGACCATGATCTGACGGATCTTACAGAAACGTCATTTCGATGTGCGACTTGAGTTGCCCCTGCCGAGGCAGGCACGATCAGCGTCCGAACAAGCTCCCCAAGCCCTGCGAGAGCAGATCGCTGGCGCTCTCCACCGAGCCGCCCGGCGTGAGCGTATCGACCAGCTGTGGCAACCCTTGTGCGAGCTGGTTGGTCACGGTGCCGGCATCCATGCCTAGCGCGGCCGCAAGTTTGCCGATCACCGCTGGGCCAAGTGCCGCGGACAACTGATCCGCCGAAACCGGCAGGTTCGCGCCGGTGCCCACCCAGGACTTCACCTGATCGGCCAGCCCACCCTGGTTGAGCTGGGCCAACAGGCCGGCAAGCCCGCCTTCGTGACCCTGCAAGAGCTGCTGTGCAATCTGCAGCACCGGGCTGGCGTCGCCGCTGCCGCCCAGCAGTTCGCCCGCGAGTTGATCGAGTAGTCCCATGGCTGCCTCCGCATACGCATACGTGTACAGCCTTAACTCAAGGCGAGATCCAGCGATTTGCCAAGCTCATTCTTTGGTGGATGCGCGGCGGGAGATCGTCTCCCGCAAGCTCGCCTCGAAGTCTGCGACGACCGCCTCCCACGCCAGCGGCAGCACGCTGCGCCGTGCTGCCTCGCCCAGCGTGGCGCGCAGCTCGGCGTCTTGGGCAAGGCGCACGGCGGCGGCGATGAACCCAGCTTCGTCGCCTTCGGGCACGGTGGCGCCGTTCTCGCCGTTGCGGATCAGCAGCGCGGCGGCGGCGCAATCGTAGGCGGCGACGGTGAGTCCGCTGGCCATTGCCTCGACGGTGACATTGCCGAAGGTCTCGGTGAGGCTGGGGAAGAGGAACAGGTCGGCCGACGCATAGTGCGTTGCGAGGTCCGCGCCATAGCGCGCGCCGGCGAAGTGGTGATCCGGGTGCGCGCGGGCGAGGCTGTTGCGGGACGGGCCGTCGCCGACCCACACCATGCGCGCATTCGGCATCGCGGCGTTGATGTGGCGGAAGCTCGCCTCAACCAGTGAGAGGTTCTTCTCCGGCGCCAGGCGGCCGACGTAGAGCACCGCGAGGCCGTCCGGCGCCACGCCCCAGCGTGCGCGCAGCGAGGCATCGCGGCGCATCGGCGAGTACAGCTCGGTATCCACGCCACGCCCCACCACGCGTACGCCGGGGATGCCCTGTTCGCCGAGCGCGCCGGCGAGTTCGGGGGTTGGAACCAGCGTGGCATCCGCGCTGCGGTGGAAGTGCCGTAGCCAGCGGGCGATGGCCGGTTTGAGCACCCCGGCACCGTAGTGGCGCGAGTAGCGATCGAAGTTGGTGTGGTAGCCGGAGCTGATCGGAATGCCCAGCTTGCGTGCTGCCTGGATCGCGGACCAGCCGAGCGGGCCTTCGGTGACGACATGGACTGCGTCCGGCCGCTGGATCGACCAGCCGCGGTGCAGGTAGCCACTGGCGGGCAGGCCAAAGCGAAGGCCCGGATACCCGGGCAGCGGCAGGCCGCCGACCAGCCACTCGTCGGCGAGCGGTGTTTCGCGCCGCTGCTGGCGTGGGCGCACGACGGTGATGCGGTGGCCGCGGCCGCGCATGCCGTGGATCAGGCGCTGCACCGTCATGGCAACGCCGTTGACCTCTGGCGGATGGGTTTCGGTGACAACGGCAATGCGAAGCGGAGCGGGCATGGTCGATCCTCAGGCAAGCAGTACACAGGCCCACACGACGACCACGTTGCTCAGCGCGACGAACACGGCGGCGCTGCCGATGTCCTTGGCGCGCTTGGAGAGCGTGTGGCTGTCGAGCGAGATGCGGTCGATCGCGGCCTCGATCGCGGAGTTCAGCAGTTCCACGATCAACACCAGCAGCACGCTCGCGATCATCAGTGCGCGCCCCAGCATGCTCACTGGTAGCAGCAGCGCAGCGGGGATCATCAGCGCGGCGAGCAGCGCCTCCTGCCGGAAGGCGTCTTCATGGCGGTAGGCTGCGCGGAAGCCCTCCATCGAATAATGGAAGGCGTTCCACAAGCGCCTCAGGCCTGTCTTGCCTTTGAAGGGGCTTTCCATGCGGGCTCCTGGCTGGAATGGGCGAGCAGGACTTCGCGGTACAGCGCCGCGAGACGGGCAGTGAGGGTGAGGTCCGACCAGTCGCGCGCGAGTGCGCGGGCTTCGTCGCCGAGACGGGTGCGCAAGGCGCTGTCGCCGGCAAGCCGGGCCATCGCGTCGCCGAAGGCGGTTGCCTCGTCTGGCGGCACCAGCGCACCACGGCCGGCGCCAAGCAGGTCGCAAGTACCCATCTCGGCCAGTGCGACGACCGGCAGTCCGACCGCCATGGCCTCGATCAACACCAGGCCCTGGGTCTCGGTGCGGGAGGCGAAGGCGAACAGATCCGCCGCGGCGTAGCAGTCCGGCAACTCGCGTGCGCGGTCGAGGTAGCCGATGAAGCGCACATGCTCGCTCTGGCCCAGCGCATGCGCCTTCTCACGCAGCGATTCAAGTGCTGGCCCTTCACCGGCTACCACCAGCAGCAGGTGGGGTTGGGCAATGCGGGCATGCGCCAGCGCTTCGATCAGAAAGCCGATGTTCTTTTCGTGCGCGGCGCGGCCGACGAACAATGCAACCGGCTGATCCGGTGGAATCCGGTAGCGCGCGCGAAAGCGTGCGCGGTGGCTGGCGCGGTCGCACAGCGCGAACTGACTGATCGGCACGCCGGTTGGCAGCACATGCAGCGGGGCAGTGATGCCGTAGTCGCGCAGGCGCTGCGCCATCGCGTTGGAGGGTACGATCGTCGCGTTCAAGGCATTGCACTGGCTGCGCGACAGTCGCCGTGCCAGGCCGCGCAGCCAGGCTTCGGGCAGGAAACGTGCATACAGGTGCAGGTACTCCAGATCGGAA
>JAJZLD010000001.1 GCA_021803785.1 Pseudomonadota bacterium
ATACCGATGCGTCGGTCAAGCGCCAGCATGCCGGCGATTGCAACCGGGTCTTGCGGGTTGTTCAGCAAGGCGCGAGCGAAGTAATGCTCGGCTTCCTTCGTTTGACCCTGGCGAAGCGCGGTGGCGGCGAGGCCGTTCAGCGCGTCGACCGCACGTGGGTCGCTGCGCAGCGCCTCCTGATACAGCGCACGCGCAACAACCAGATCACCGCGTTCGTAAGCCGCGTAGGCCGTATCGATCGCAACCGCTGCTGACGAGCGAGCAGCAGTTGCGCTTGCACGCACTGATACAGCGCCCGCCATGCCATCAATCAGATCGCTGACCGGCTGGCGCACTCTACGCTGCGGCGATTTGGGTGCGTCCGGCGACGGTTTTGGCGCGCTGCGCACGGGTACGTCAGGCTGCGAAGCACCTACGGTTGGCGTCGGTTCGGCTTGTTCGGCGATCGGTTCGGGGTTGCCCGTCACACGGGCAGCTGTGACGCCGCTGATTGGCGTGACGACGCCCAGGCTGTGTGGTTGCGTTTGCCACCACACATAGCCGACGCCGGCAGCGGCTATCACCGCGCCAATGCCGGCGGCCCACCAGGCGGGGGAGGCGCGTCGCACCGGTTTTGCACCGAACAATTGGCGTGCATTGCGCCGCGCCGCTTCGTCCGCGGCTGCGGTGGCTGTCGCGGTGGCACTTGGCAGTGGCGGGCGCGTTGGCCCGCTCGCGGCACGTGGCGCGCTGGTGGGGGCCGCCTTGGGCAGGTCCGCGCTGTCGAGATCGATCGGCGCCAGCGTCAGCGCCTCGGCCACTTCTGCCGCGGTGGTGGCATTGCCGTTGCCCGCCTGCTGGCGGTTTGCCTCGGCTTTGCGGAGCGCGTCGATCAGCAGGCTCACTGGGCGCTCGCCGGCGACGGGAGTTGTTCGAGGTTGAGCAGGCTGGGCCCGCTTTCGCCTTTGAAGAAGTCGGTCGCGGGCAGGTTGCCATGCTGGTTGCGATAGTCGCCATCAAGGCTCGCCTGGCGCACGATCGTCGGTCGCAGCAGGATCACCAGCTCGCTCTTGCGGCGAGTGTCGTTGCGGTTCTGAAACAAGGCACCGACAAAGGGCAGACCGGCAGCCACCGGCACCGTGTCCTTGTTGAGGTCGATGGCGTCCTCCATCAGCCCGCCCATCACGGCGACGTTGCCGTTCTCCACGCGGATCACCGAGTCGATCTCGCGCGAGCGGATGATCGGCACCTGGTTCGTGATGCCGAGCGGCTTGAGCGCCGGGTTGGGATCGTTTGCGTAGCCCGAGATCCGCGTCAGGCTCGGCCTCACGTTGAGGGTGACGGTGTCGTTGTCGGAGATTTGCGGTGTCACGTTCAGCACAAGGCCGACCGGTACCGAGTGCAATTGGGTGTCGTAGGTGACCTGCGTTTGCGTCTGATTTTGGCTTGATGTGGTGTTGATCGTGAAATAGACGGTGTTGTCGACGACTTTGAGCACCGCCGTCTGGTTGTTCAGCGCAGATATCTTGGGGCTCGACAGAACTTTTGTTGTACCGAACGAATCGAGCAGCTTCACCGTGCCCATGAAACTGCCGCCCGACGAGGTAAATCCGATCTCGATCAGGCTGGACGTCGGGCCACTGATCGCGCCAGCCGCCTTCTGCACGATTTTTAGTCCGGTACCAGAGAGATTCAGCTTGCTCCAGTCGATGCCCTGCTGGTAGTTGTCGGAAAGCTCGACTTCGGCAATCGTCGCCTCGATGAGTACCTGGCGCCGCGCGCTGTTGACCACTTTGTCGATGAATTCCTGGATCTTCTCATGCTGCCGGGCGGTCGCACGGACAGCCAGAATGCCGGCTTCTTTGTTGGCGATGACGGATGCCGATTCGCGGAAGCGCACAACCTGCGTCGGCCATTGGCCCAACGTCTCGTCGTTGTCACCACCTGGCGCGCTGCGCCGCGTTGCTGTCGCATAGCAATTGCGCATCGCGTCGGCGTCGTCGGGGTAGAGCTTCTTGCAGCGGTCGAGCTGGTATTTGTCTTGTTGCACCGCTGCGTTGCCGCGCACCATCTGGCGGCTGGCCTGCGCAGCGCCGGGGCGGGATTCGTCAATCACCACCGTGTTGGCTGGCTCGGTGATCACCCGGTCAGTTTCTCGCAGCAGATCCTTGACGTTCTGGATCAGCGTGTCCCAGAAGCGGTTCTGCGACTGGTTCTCCACCCGGCTGAACGAGCCGTTGCTTGAGCCGCCAATGCCTCCGGTTCGGCCTGCTGCCCCATTCTGTTCTGCGCCGCTACTCGTGGCGGCGATCTCGCTCAGGACGGACACTGCCCCGATGGTATCCCGGTTCATGTTCACGTAGTCGATCTTGTAGTTGCGCAGAAAGGGCGAGTCGGGCATCACCAGCAAGGTATTGCCCTGCATTTCCCAGCGCATGTCGACCTGTTTGGCGATCCGGGCGAGCAGTTGCGGCAAGGTTTGGTCGAGCGCGTTCAGTGTCACCGTGCCTTCCAGGCCCGGATGCACATCCACGTTTATCCGGGCGTCGCGCGCGAGGGCAAACAGCAGATCCTGTACTTTGACGTTACGTACGACGACCGAATGCGTATCGCTATGGGCGCTGGCCTTGGGCCGTGGCAGCGAAAAACTCTGCGCGACCGGGTCGGGGATCGGGGCGGGGGGGGCGGCTGCGGTGGCCGCGGCGGCCGGTGCGGCGGCGATATGTTTGGCTGCATCCGGCTGAACAGGGTTTTGCGCACAGCCGGCCAAGCCCAGCAGGGTGGCGGCCGAAAGGGCGGAAACAGCGCGTCGCATCATGGACGGGGTCCGGCTTCCTATGGGGCGGTGGGATCGAATTCCATCTTAACCGAATTCGATTCGGCCGCGGCCGGCGCGGCCTTGGCAGTTTTTGCCTTGCGGGGGGCAGGCCGGATGCTCGCAATCGGCCTCACGTAAGGGCGCGCCGTGCGCAGCCAGTCGGGCGCGGCGGCCACTGCGCTGCGGGCCTCGTCGGCGCTGGCAAAGTCGCCCCAAACGACGCCGATGCGGCCAACGGGAGTGCCGGGCGCCGCATACAAGTTGACCGGCGTGCCGTCGCCGAGCGCTTCGATACGGTGAATCAGCGCTTCAAGCTCGCGGGCCTGCGCCGGAGCCGCCGCGCCCACTTGCACCGTCCATCGCTCCCCCTTGCTCTGCGCGACCCAGTCGCGGGACTGCATCAAGCGTTCCGCCACAAAACTGCCCAACAGGTCGGCATGTGGTGGCGCAGCCTTGATCGGCGTTGCGCTGGCGGCCGGGCTGACCGCGGCCTTAGCGGCCGGCACTTCCGGCGCAGCGGCTGGCGCTGCAGTTGCGCTGGTTCCGCCGGCGATACGGCCAGGCATCGCGTAGAGCAAGGCGGCTACTCCGGTAACTGTGAGCGCGACCAGCGCTGCCGCGCTGCGTATCGGTAACGGATCAGGCAGGCCCGCATCGCGCGCGGCGAGGCGTACTTCGCGCAGGCCAATATCGTGTTTCCCGGCAGCGAATCCGGCAAGCAGCGTCTTGTCGGCGAGGATGTTGATGCGCCGCGTCAGCCCTGCGGCGCTGCGGCTGATGGCATTCATCGCATGAACTGAGAGGGGTGGGCGTCCGCGGAGGCCGGCGGCCTGCAGTCGGTGGAGCAGATAGGCGCGGGTCTCGGCGGCGCTCAGGGGGGCGAGCCGGAAGTGATGCGTGATGCGGTCGCGCAAGGGGCGTTGCGTCGGCCCGGCGAGGAGTGCGTCGAGCTCCGGCTGACCGAACAGCACGATCTGCAGCAGTTTGTGCCGCGGCGTTTCCAGGTTGGAGAGCAGCCGCACTTGCTCGAGCGAAGCGCTCGGCATGGCGTGCGCTTCATCGACCAGCACGATGACGCGGCGGCCTTCGCCATAGAGTGCGATCAGGCGCTGCTCGATCGCGTCGAGCAAGCGATTCTCGGACTGTGCATCGGGCGGCACGCCGATCTGTCGGGCGATCGCTTGCAGCAATTGCTCTGGCGTCAGCGACGGGTTAGCGAGCCAAACCGGCAGCGCTTCGCCTGGCAGGCGTTCCAACAGCATTCGCAACAGCATCGTCTTGCCTGCGCCGACCTCGCCGGTGACCTTCACGATGCCTTCCTCGAAGCGCAACGCGAAGAGCAGGGCATCGAGCGTCGCTCCTCGTTCGGCACCCGAAAAGAAATAGCCGGGGTCGGCGGTGATTCGAAATGGCGCCTCGCTGAGGCCGTAATGTTCGAGGTACATCGCCGCGCTCACGCGTTAGTCCTCGCGGGTTTCGCCGGCGGGCATACGCAGGCCCAGCACGCCGATACGTCCGTACAGCGTGGTGCGGTTGATGCCCAGCAGACGCGCGGCTTGCGACATGCTGCCACGCGCAAGTGCGAGGGCTGATTCGATATAACGCCGCTCGGTACGGCGTAGTGCCTCGTCCAGTGAGAACCCCTCCTGCAGCGAGTCGATTTCATCGGCGCTGGCGCGTGAGCCGGTGTCCAGATCCAGTTCGGCGGCGAGTTGCGCGCGGCCTACGGTCTCGCCGGCGTGGCGGGCCAGCAGGCGCAGCACGATGTTGCGCAGCTCGCGCACATTGCCGGGGAATGCGTAATCGCCCCACAGCGCGCGCGCGTCGCGGTCCAGTACGAAGGGCGGCAGCGCGGACTCGGCTGCGAGCAGGGGCAGGTAGTGTTCGAGCAGCACGAAACGGTCGTCGCCCAGTGTGCGCAGAGGCGGCAGCGTCAGCGTGAGGACGCTGAGGCGGTGGTAGAGGTCGGCGCGGAAGCGACCAGCTTTCACCTCTTCGCGCAGATTCCGGTTGGTTGCCGTGACAATGCGAGCGCTTGCGTGCCGCGCGACGGTCTCACCGACGCGCAGGTACTCGCCGTTCTCCAGCGCGCGCAGCAGCTTGGGTTGCAGTTCCAGCGGCAGTTCGCCGACCTCATCGAGGAAAAGTGTGCCGTCACCCGCTTCCTCGAAAAAGCCGGTCCGCGCCGCTGTGGCGCCGGTGAAGGCGCCGCGCGCATGGCCGAACAGCGCAGCCTCGATCAGGCCGGGCGCGATGGCGGCACAATTTACTGCCACGAAGGGTTTTCCTGCCCGCGAGCCGGCCTGGTGCAGCGCTTGCGCGGCGAGCTCCTTGCCGGTGCCGGATTCACCTTCCAGCAGCAGGGGGAAGGGGGCGTCTGCCAGGCGACGCAATTGCTGGCGTAGCGCGACGATCGCGGGCGACTTCCCGACCAGTTTGACTGCGTCCGGCTTGCGGGCACGCGCCTGGCGCGTGCGCGCTACGGCACGCAGCAAGGCTTCCCGGAGTACGGGCGGCGCCGAGGGCTTGGGGTGGAACTCGAAGGCGCCGATCGCGCGGGCGTGGCGGGCGCTCGCCATCGCGTCCTGGCCGGAGAGAACGACAATATGCAGGTCTGGCGCCGCAGCGATCAGCTCGTTTACGAGCGCAAGGCCCTCGTCCGGGCGATGCGGTACCGGCGGCAGTCCAAGGTCGATTAGGGCCGCGTCGATCGGCCGCTTGCTGCCACGCAGCAAGTTCAGCGCTTCCGGGCGCGAGCCGGCGGTCAGCATTTCAAAGTCCGGCCCGAACGCCCATGCCAAGGTCTCGACGATGGAGGTGTCGTCATCGACGAGCAGCAGCAGGGGGCGGCCTTCGGACGGAACGGGCATTGGCGGGTGTCGAAATTTGGACACCCACAGTGTAGCCGCTTGCCGCACCTCGCGTAATACCTGTTGCCGTGAGTAAATGATGTTGCAACGCCACATCTGCCGAAGGTTCGGGCGCAGGCTCTGATAAAATCGCGCCTCTTCCGTCTTCCCCCTTTACGCCGTGTCCGACGCGCTTGTCGAAGTCCGCAATGTTTCATTCGCCTACCAGGGGCGCCAGGTTCTGCGTGGTGTCGACCTCGTCGTGCCGCGCGGCAAGGTGGTTGCGATCATGGGCGGCTCCGGCTCGGGCAAGACGACGCTGCTGTCATTGATTGGCGGGCAGTTGCGCGCTCAGGTCGGTGAAGTGCGCGTGGACGGCCAGGACGTCGCCGCGCTGCCGCGGGACGCGCTGTACGCGATGCGGCGCCGCATGGGCATGCTGTTCCAGTTCGGCGCCTTGTTTACCGACTTGTCTGTCTTTGACAACGTTGCGTTTCCGCTACGTGAGCACACCGAACTGCCGGAAGAACTGATCCGCGATCTCGTGCTGATGAAACTGCACGCGGTGGGGTTGCGCGGCGCGGCGAAGCTACGGCCGAGCGAACTTTCCGGGGGTATGGCGCGGCGCGTGGCGCTGGCGCGGGCAACGGCGCTCGATCCGATGCTGATGATGTACGACGAGCCTTTTGCCGGGCTTGATCCGATCTCGCTGGGCGTTATCGGGCAATTGATCCGCCGCCTCAACGATGCGCTGGGCGCGGCGTCGATCCTCGTGACCCACGATGTTATCGAATCGCTTGAGATTGTTGATTACGTGTATTTCATTGGCGAGGGCAAGGTGGTTGCGCAGGGTACGCCGGACGAAATCCGCGCGTCATCCGATCCTTATGTCCACCAGTTCATCTATTCGGAGGCGGACGGCCCGGTGCGCTTCCACTATCCGGCTCCCGACTACGCGGCGAGCCTGCTGCGAGCAGAAGGGGGCTGAGCGCGATGCGTAACGCGGTATCTCGGCTCGGTGCTTGGGCAATCAATGCGGTTTGGCGGCTCGGCTTTGCCGCGCGCTTCTTCTTTGGCTTGTTGGCGTACTCGGGGCAGAGCTTCCGGCGTTTCCGCGGCCTGACGATGCGCGAGATTTACATGAGTGGTGTGCTGTCGTTGCTCATCATCATGGTATCGGGCCTGTTTGTCGGTTTGGTGCTGGGTTTGCAGGGCTTTGAAACCCTGCAGCGCTTCGGTTCAAGTGATGCACTCGGCACGCTGGTGGCCCTGTCTTTGACGCGAGAACTCGGCCCCGTCGTGGCCGGCCTGCTGTTTGCGAGCCGCGCGGGCACTGCGGTGACTGCTGAAATCGGTCTGATGAAGACGACCGAGCAGCTCAAGGCGATGGATATGATGGCGGTGAATCCGGTCTCCCGCGTCGTTGCGCCGCGCTTCTGGGGTGGCGTGTTCGCGATGCCCTTGCTTGCGGCGCTGTTCTCGGCGATGGGTGTCTTCGGTGGCTGGCTGATCGGCGTCGTGCTGATTGGTGTGGATGGCGGTTCGTTCTGGTCGCAAATGCAGGCGGCCGTGGATTTCCGTTACGACATTGTCAACGGGGTCATCAAGAGTTTCGTTTTTGGGGTGGCGGTTTCGCTGATTGCGGTGTTCGAAGGCTGGGACTGCGTGCCCACGGCCGAAGGCATTTCGCGTGCGATTACCCGCACCGTGGTCAGTTCGGCGCTGGCGATTCTGGCGCTCGATTTTGTGCTGACCTCGTTCATGTTCCGGGAGCTTTCATGAATCGTTCCACGATCGACCTCGGGGTCGGCGTTTTTGTCGTGATCGGCATCGTCGCGTTGCTGTTCCTGTCGCTCAAAGTGGGCAACCTCGGTGGTGAGAAGATCCAGCAGCCCTATCAGCTGCATGCGCGCTTCGACAATATCGGCGGGCTCAAGGTGCGTGCGCCGGTGAAGGCCTCGGGCGTGCTGGTTGGCCGTGTGACGGACATTCGCTACGACACCGAGCATTTCCAGGCCTCCGTGACGTTCTCGGTGGACGGGCGCTACGCCTTCTCGCGCGACACGTTTGCAACCATCAACACCGCCGGCCTGCTTGGCGAACAATATGTTGCACTTAAGCCGGGTGGCGACGAACAGAACCTGAAGTCCGGTGACACCATCATGAAAACCCAATCGGCAATGGTGCTTGAGGACATGATTGGACGCTTTCTGTTCGACAAGGCGTCCGAGGGAGCCCAAGGAGGCAAGTAATGCGCGCTTCGATTTTCGCCGCAGGGCTGTGGCTGTCGATGCAAGCCGTGCCCGCGGTGGCGCAGACGGCCGACCCGATCGAGCCTTTCAATCGGGCGATCTACAGCTTCAACGACGGGCTTGATCGCGTTGCGCTCAAGCCGCTCGCGCAGGGCTATGCCGCGGCGGTGCCGCTGCCTGCGAGGGTGGGCATTGGCAACTTCATCAACAATTTCCGCGATATTCCGAACGTCATCAACAATTTGTTGCAGGGCAAGCTGGGCGAGGCTGCATCGGATGTCGGCCGGATCGCGCTCAACTCTACGTTCGGCATCCTCGGCGTGATTGATGTGGCCTCGGAATTCGGGCTTGAGCGTCACAACGAGGACTTCGGCCAGACTCTCGGTCGCTGGGGCGTGTCGAGTGGGCCCTATGTGGTGCTGCCGCTGCTGGGCCCGAGCACGCTGCGTGACACGGCGGCCTTGCCGGTCGACTACTACACCGGCGGGCGCAATCTCGTGATCGAGAGCGTTGCGGTGCGGAATTCGCTCGCGGGGCTTGAAGTTGTGAACGATCGCGCCAATCTGCTCGATGCCGAGAAGGCCCTTGATGAGGCTGCGCTCGACAAGTACGTCTTCATCCGCAACTTCTACCTGCAACGCAGGCAGAACCTTGTGTACGACGGCAATCCGCCGCGCCCTAAAGGGGACGACGACGTGTGGGATGAAACCGACGCCGCGCCCGACGCGGGTGTCACGAAGAAGGAGTAAGCATGAACCGCAGGTTCTTCAACCGGTTTTTCACCAGCGCGCTGATCGTGGCGGGTGTTGGTGTCGCGCAGCTCGCTCTGGCGGCTACCGCCCCGGATGAGCTGATCCGCTCAGTGGCCACCGATGTGCAGACGATCGTGCGGCAGGACAAGGCCATCCAGTCCGGCGACATGCGCAAGACGCTCGAGCTGATCGACGCCAAGGTGCTGCCTAACTTCGACTTTGCTCGCATGACGTCGCTCGCGGTGGGCCGCGACTGGCGCAGCGCCACGCCGGCGCAGAAGGCAGAGCTCACCGCCGAGTTCCGGACCCTGCTGGTGCGCAGCTACGCCAATGCAATTGTGCGCTTCAAGGATTACCAGCTCACCGTGAAGCCACTCAAGCTCAAGCCGGAAGACACTGAGGTCACCGTCCGCACCGAGGTGCGCAAGGCTGGCTCGCCGCCGGACTCGGTGGACTACACGCTGTACAAGAAAGGTGAGGAGTGGAAGGTCTACGACGTGGCTGTTGCTGGTGTCAGCCTGATCACCAATTACCGCGACGCGTTCGGTGAAGAGATTAAGGCCGGTGGCATCGACGGACTGATCAAGTCGCTACGCAGCAAGAACGCACAGAACGCCGCTGGCGGCGAGGGCGCGGCGAAGAAATGATCCGCGAAGCAGGCGATCGCCTGATCATCGAAGGGCCGATTACGATGGAGACGGCAGCCAACTTGCTCGACTCCGGTCGGCGCCTGTGCGGGCAGATCGAATGCAGTGGGGGGCGCGTGATCGACCTGTCCGGCGTGACATCGGTGGATTCGGCGGCGCTGGCCATCGTGCTGGCATGGATGCGCGCAGCCGGAAGCGGGCGCACGCTTCGTATCGAAGGCGTGCCGCCGCAGCTGCGCTCGCTCGCGGCACTTTATGACCTGACAGACGTGTTGCCGCTCGGTGAGGCAGCACAGTGACTGCCGCGATCTCGGTTCGCGGGGCGGTCAAGCATTACGGCGCCCTGCAGGCGCTAGGCGGGGTTGATCTCGATGTGGCGCAGGGTGAGTTCTTCGCGCTGCTGGGCCCCAACGGTGCTGGCAAAACCACGTTGATCTCGGCGCTGGCCGGCTTGATCCGCCTGAGTGCGGGGTCTATCCGTGTGATGGGGCATGACGTCGTCGACGACTACCGCGAAGCGCGCCGCATGGTGGGTGTCGTGCCGCAGGAACTGGTGTTCGATCCCTTCTTCTCGGTGCGCGAAGTGCTTCGCCTGCAGTCGGGTTACTTCGGCCTCAAGCGCAACGACGACTGGATCGATGAACTGCTCGCCAGCCTCGATCTGACGAAAAAGGCCGACGCCAACATGCGCCAGTTGTCCGGTGGCATGAAGCGTCGCGTGCTGGTCGCGCAGGCGTTGGTGCATCGCCCGCCAGTGATCGTGCTGGATGAACCGACGGCCGGCGTGGATGTGGAACTGCGGCAGGGCCTGTGGGCCTTTGTGCGCAAACTCAACGAGCAGGGTCACACGATCGTGCTGACGACGCACTACCTCGAAGAGGCGCAGACGCTCTGTAACCGCATCGCGATGTTGAAAGCAGGTCGTATCGTTGCGCTCGACAACACCGTGAATCTTCTGCGCGCGGTCGATGGCCACACGCTGCGCGTCAGGATCGCCGGTGACCTGCCGGCCGGTTTGAACGGCGCGGCGCCCGAACGCGACGGTGAGCACTGGGTGTTCGCCTCGGACGATTACACGGTCCTGCTCGACCGCCTCGTGGCGCTGCGTAATGCCGGCGCCGCGATTACCGAATTTGAAGTGGGTCGGCCGGACCTCGAAAAAGTCTTTGTCGATGTGATGCGGAGGGCCGAGTGAGCGGCGCCAACCTCTCGGGCTTCAAAACGCTGCTCTACAAGGAGTTGCTGCGCTTCTGGAAAGTTAGTTTACAGACCATCGGCGCTCCGGTGCTCTCGACCGTGCTGTACCTGATGATCTTCTCGCATGTGCTCGATTCGCATGTCACGGTGTATGGCGCCATCGAGTACACTGCCTTTCTTGTCCCAGGGCTGGTGATGATGGCGGTGCTGCAGAACGCCTTTGCCAACAGCAGCTCATCGCTGATCCAAAGCAAGATCACCGGCAACATCGTATTCGTGCTGCTGCCGCCGATCTCCTATCGCGAGTTCTACGCCGCGTATGTTCTGGCTTCGGTGCTGCGTGGCGTGCTGGTCGGTTTTGGCGTGTGGCTTGCGTCGCTGATCTTTGTGTTCGTCGCACCGAAGGCACCACTGTGGGTGCTGATCTTCACGCTGACCGGTGGCGCGATCTTGGGATCGCTCGGCGTGATCGCGGGCATCTGGGCCGAGAAGTTCGATCAGCTGGCCGGCTTTCAGAATTTCCTGATCATGCCGCTCACTATGCTGGCCGGCGTGTTCTACTCGGTTCACTCGCTGCCGGTTTTCTGGCTCCGTGTCTCGCATTTCAACCCGTTTTTCTACATGATCGATGGTTTCCGCTACGGCTTCTTCGGTGTTTCCGATGTCTCGCCGTGGCTGAGTCTTTCGATCGTTTCCATGTTTCTGGCCGTCCTTGCGGCCCTGACGCTGCGCATGCTGGCGTCCGGGTACAAGCTTCGCGGCTGACGGCGGACGCTCGCGTCGCAACCAATCAAGAAGATCATGTTCCAGGCTGAAGAAATCGAACGTCTCGTGTCGCAAGGCTTGCCCTGCGATTTCATCCAGATCCAGGGCGATGACGGTGTGCATTTCACCGGCATCGTTGTCAGCGCCGAGTTCGCAGGCAAACCGAAGGTGCGCCAACATCAGGCGGTTTATGCCACGTTGGGTCCGCTGATGGGCAACGAGATTCACGCGCTGCAGCTGACCACTTACACCCCCGAACAATGGGCTGCGCTCCGCAAGGAGCTCGGCGAATAAGATGGACAAATTGCTGATTACCGGGGGCCGCCCGCTCGCCGGCGAAGTCGCCATTTCTGGCGCCAAGAACGCCGCACTGCCGATTCTGTGTGCCGCGCTGCTGTCGGATGAACCGCTGGTGCTGACCAATGTGCCGCGTCTCAACGATATCGGCACCATGCTCAAGCTGCTCGCGCAGATGGGCGTGAAGGTCGAGCGCGATGGCGACACCGTGACGCTGGATGCCAAGGGCCTCGACAACCCGCTCGCGCCGTATGAGTTGGTGAAGACCATGCGTGCTGCGGTGCTGGTGCTAGGCCCGCTGATGGCGCGCGTCGGTCATGCAAAGGTGTCGCTGCCGGGTGGCTGCGCGATTGGTGCGCGGCCGGTGGATCAGCACATCAAGGGCTTGCAGGCGATGGGCGCCGAAGTGCAAGTCGAGCACGGCTATATCGACGCCAAGGTCGGCAAGCTGCGCGGCGCGCGGCTCTTCACCGACATGGTCACGGTGACCGGCACCGAGAACCTGATGATGGCGGCCTGTCTCGCTGACGGCGAAACGGTGATCGAGAACGCCGCACGCGAACCGGAAGTGGTGGATCTGGCCAACTGTCTCGTGTCGATGGGGGCCCAGATTTCCGGCGCCGGCACCGACGTGATCCGTATCCGTGGCGTCGCCAAGCTGCACGGCGCGACGCACCGCATCATGCCGGACCGCATCGAGACCGGTACCTACCTGTGCGCCGCGGCGGTTACCGGCGGCCAGGTGCGCCTCACCGGCACCAGCACGAACTACATCGATTCGGTCGTTGATAAGCTGATGGATGCCGGCTGCGAGATCGGTTCGGAGCGCGACGCGATCACGCTCAAGGCCCCCGCACGGCTCAAGGCGGTCAGTCTGCGCACTGCACCATACCCGGCTTTCCCGACCGACATGCAGGCGCAGTTCATGGCGCTCAACGTGGTGGCCGACGGTACCGCGATCATCCGCGAGACGATCTTCGAGAATCGCTTCATGCACGCGGTCGAACTGATCCGCCTCGGCGCCAACATCCGTATCGACGGCAACACCGCCGTCGTGACCGGCGTCGACAAACTGCAGGGCGCCACGGTGATGGCGACCGATCTGCGTGCATCGGCGAGCCTGATCATCGCCGGCCTCGTGGCTGAAGGCGAAACCCTGGTGGACCGCATCTACCACCTCGATCGCGGTTACGAGCGGCTGGAAGAAAAGCTCGGCGCGCTGGGCGCCACGGTCAAGCGGGTGAGCTGATATGGCCTTTGATGGCATCACGCTTGCGCTCTCGAAAGGGCGCATCTTTGAAGACACGCTGCCGCTCCTGGCTGCCGCCGGCATTACGCCGATCGACGACCCGGAGAAGTCGCGCAAACTGATCATCGACACCAACCGGCCGGACGTCCGTCTGCTCATCGTTCGTGCGAGCGACACCCCGACCTACGTGCAGTACGGCGCGGCCGATCTCGGTATTGCCGGCAAGGACGTGCTGATCGAACACGGTGGCGTAGGGCTCTATCAGCCGCTCGATCTGAAGATCGCGCGCTGTCGCATGTGCGTTGCGGTGCCGAAAGGCTTTGACTACGCTGCGGCGGTGCGGCGCGGTGCGCGTATCCGCGTCGCGACGAAGTACATGCAGACTGCGCGCGAGCACTTCGCGAGCAAGGGCGTACACGTCAACCTGATCAAGCTCTACGGCTCAATGGAACTCGCCCCCTTGGTCGGGCTGGCTGACGCGATTGTCGATCTGGTTTCCAGCGGTGGTACGCTGCGCGCGAACAATCTGGTCGAGGTTGAAGAAATCATGGCGATCAGTTCGCGGCTGGTCGTGAACCAGGCATCTCTGAAGATGAAGCACACGCTGCTGCAGCCTGTGATCGATGCGTTTGCCAAGGTGGTCAAATGACCGGAATCCAACGCCTTTCGTCGGCCGACGCCGGTTTCGACGCGCAGCTCTCAAAGTTGCTCGCGTTCGAGGCCTCCACGGATGAAGCGGTCGAGCGCGCAGTCAGCGAAATCCTGGCCGCTGTGCGCCTTGAGGGCGATGCGGCGGTGCTTGCCTACACCCGTCGTTTCGACGGCGTCGAGGCCGCGTCGCTTGCCGAACTCGAACTCTCTCGCGCCGATCTCGATGCGGCCCTCGCGGGTTTGCCGGTGGCGCAGCGCACCGCACTTGAAGAGGCTGCCGCACGGGTCCGCGCCTACCACGAGCGCCAGCCGCTAACGAGTTGGGACTATCAAGAGGCCGACGGCACGCGTCTTGGTCAGCAGGTCACCCCGCTTGACCGCGCCGGACTCTACGTTCCCGGTGGCAAGGCGGCGTATCCGAGTTCGGTGCTGATGAACGCGATCCCGGCCAAAGTGGCGGGTGTGCGCGAATTGATCATGGTGGTGCCGACGCCGCGCGGCGAACGCAATGCGCTGGTACTGGCCGCTGCTGCGGTGGCGGGTGTCGACCGCGTGTTCACGATTGGCGGCGCTCAGGCGGTTGCTGCGCTGGCTTACGGCACGCAGACGATTCCGCAGGTGGACAAAATCGTTGGCCCGGGCAACGCCTATGTGGCGGCAGCCAAGCGTCGCGTATTTGGCACGGTGGGCATCGACATGGTGGCCGGCCCGTCCGAAGTGCTGATCATCTCCGATGGCAGTGGCAACCCCGATTGGGTTGCGATGGATCTGTTCGCGCAGGCCGAGCACGATGAGATGGCGCAGTCGATTTTGTTGTGTCCCGACGCGGCCTTCCTTGATGCTGTGGCGGCGTCGATCGACAAGCTGCTGCCGACGATGCCGCGTGCCGCAACGATCCGCACCTCGCTCGATAACCGCGGCGCGTTGATTCGCGTGCGCGATCTCGATGAGGCCTGCGAGATCGCGAACCAGATTGCGCCCGAGCACCTGGAGCTGTCGGTCGAGGACGCCGACCCGCTGGTCGCAAAGATCCGTCATGCCGGCGCGATTTTCGTTGGCCACTGGTCGGTTGAGGCGCTGGGGGACTACTGCGCTGGCCCGAACCATGTGCTGCCGACTTCTCGCAGTGCGCGTTTCTCGTCGCCGCTCGGCGTGTACGACTTCCAGAAGCGCAGCTCGGTGATCCGGATGTCGAAGGCTGGCGCGCAGCGCCTGGGCAAAACAGCGTCAATCCTCGCGCACGGCGAAGGCTTACAGGCACACGCGAGATCCGCCGAGTTGCGGGTCGAAGCGGACTGAAACAAAACGGCCGCCCTCGGGCGGCCGTTTTACTTGTGCCGGTACGCCAACTCAGCCGGCGAGAATCTCGTCCAGTGCTTGCAGCAGCGTGTCGCACTGCGCGTCGGTGCCGATCGTGATGCGCAGGAACTGTTCGATCCGCGGCTGACGGAAGTGCCGCACGATGATGCTGCGTTCGCGCAGTTGCGCCGCGAGTTGAGCGGCATCGCGTTGAGGATGTCGCGCAAAGATGAAGTTGGCGGCGGACGGCAGCACCTCGAAACCGAGGCCTGCGAGTGCATCCACGAGCCGCGTCCGGCTTGCGACGACCTTTTCGCAGCACGCACGGAAATACGCGTCGTCTTCAAACGCCGCGACCGCCCCGGCGATTGCCAGCCGGTCAAGCGGATAGGAGTTGAAGCTGTTCTTCACCCGATCAAGAGCCTCGATCAGATCAGGATGGCCCGCCGCGAAACCAACACGCAGGCCGGCGAGGGCGCGCGACTTCGATAGCGTTTGCACCACCAGCAGATTGGGGAATCGATCGATCAGGCTGATTGCGCTCTCGCCGCCGAAATCGACATAGGCTTCGTCAACGACTACGACTGAGTCGGTGTGGTGTTGCAGCAGGCGTACGATTTCGCTCAGCGGCAGCAGGCAGCCCGTTGGTGCATTCGGGTTCGGGAAAATGATCCCGCCATTAGCGCGGCCGATGTAATCATCGATGTGGATGGCGAAATGGGAATCGAGCGGCACGATGCCCGGCTCGATGCCGTAAAGACCGCAATAGACGGGATAAAAGCTGTAGGAAATGTCCGGGAACAGCAGCGGCGCGTCGTGCTTGAGCAGCGCCATGAATGCGTGCGCCAGCACCTCGTCCGAACCATTACCGACGAATACCTGCGCGGGGGTAATGCCATGGTGGGCGGCGATCGCGGCCTTGAGCCGATCGGCGTTCGGATCCGGGTAAAGACGCAGCGAGTCCCCAGCCTCAGCGGCGATGGCTTCCAGCACGCGGGGGCTGGGGCCGTAGGGGTTCTCGTTGGTATTGAGCTTGACCAGGTTGGCCAGCTTGGGCTGTTCGCCCGGTACGTACGGCGTCAGGCCTCGGACGACGTCACTCCAGAAACGGCTCATGGTGATCTTGGTGAGTGAAAAATTCGGGGGGTCGTGGCGAGCCTGCAACACTGCTGCGACGCAACGGGGCAATGCTATCATGGCTCTTCGATCCCAACCCCCGATGGGCGTTCCCGCCCGATAGTGCGCCATGCGGCAAGTCGAAGTCACCCGTAACACGCTTGAGACCCGTATCACCGTGCGGCTCAACCTGGACGGCACCGGTCAGTCCAAGCTCGCCACCGGAATTGGGTTCTTTGATCACATGCTCGATCAAATCGCCCGCCACGGCTTAATCGACCTGGACGTTCAATGTGAAGGCGACCTGCATATCGATGGCCACCACACCGTGGAAGATGTCGGTATCGCGATCGGCCAAGCCTTCGCCAAAGCGGTCGGCGACAAGAAAGGTCTTACCCGCTACGGTCACGCCTATGTGCCGCTCGACGAGGCGCTGTCGCGCGTCGTGGTCGACCTTTCCGGTCGTCCAGGGCTCGAACTGCATTGTGACTTCACGGCGGGCATGATCGGCGGGCTCGACACCCAGCTTGTGCACGAGTTCTTCCAAGGCTTTGTGAACCACGCTGGTGTCACGCTGCATATCGATAACCTGCGTGGTCGCAATGCGCACCACCAGTGCGAAACCATCTTCAAGGCTTTTGCCCGTGCGCTGCGCATGGCAACGACGGAAGACCCCCGCGCTGCGGGCATGATGCCGTCGACCAAAGGTTCGCTCTGAGGTCGCGATGAAGATTGCCGTTGTTGATTACGGGATGGGCAACCTGCGCTCGGTGGCCAAGGCGCTCGAGCATGTTGCGCCTGAGGCGCAGGTGATCGTTACGGCCGAGCCGACTCAGCTTGATGCTGCCGATCGCGTGGTCGTGCCGGGGCAGGGCGCGCTGCACGATTGCATGCGCGAGTTCCTCGCGCGTGGCCTGCGCGATGCGGTGGAACGTGCTTCGCGCAGCAAGCCGTTTTTGGGCGTCTGCGTCGGGATGCAGATGCTGTTCGACCATGGCGAGGAGGGCGACACCGCCGGCCTCGGTTTGATCGGTGGTGAGGTGCCGAAGTTTTCTTCGGCCATGACGGCCGGAGACGGCAGTCATCTCAAAGTGCCGCATATGGGCTGGAACGAGGTTGAGGCGCTCCGTGCGCATCCCCTGTTCGATGGCATCGCGCCGAACGCCCGCTTCTACTTCGTGCATAGCTTCTACTGCGCGCCGCGCGACGCGGCCGATGCGGTGGCTCGCACGCACTACGGCATCGCCTTTACCAGTGCGGTGGCGCGGGATAATATTTTTGCGACCCAGTTCCATCCGGAGAAGAGCGCTGCTGCAGGGCTGCAGCTGCTCGCGAACTTCGTGCGCTGGAAGCCCTGAGGCCGGTTCCAACTTCCAACAGGTGCGAATGGATCGAAGCCGTGTTGCTTCGGGCGCGCCCACTACCAACCTAGCTGCGTTGACCTGACTATGCTCCTGATTCCCGCGATCGACCTCAAGGACGGACACTGCGTGCGCCTCAAACAGGGCGATATGGAAGATGTAACCGTATTTTCTGAAGATCCGGCTGAAATGGCTCGCCACTGGCTCGCCCAGGGTGCGCGCCGGCTTCACCTCGTCGATCTCAACGGGGCGGTTGCCGGCAAACCGAAGAACGAAGGCGTCATCAAGCAGATCGTCGCTGCCGTGGGCGACGACATTCCGGTTCAGCTCGGCGGCGGCATTCGTGACCTGGATACGATCGAGCGTTACCTTGACGATGGCATCAGCTACGTCATCATCGGCACAGCCGCGGTGAAGAACCCCGGCTTCTTGCACGATGCGTGCAGCGCCTTCCCGGGCCATATCATCGTCGGCATCGACGCGAAGGATGGCAAGGTGGCGGTGGATGGCTGGTCGAAGCTCACCGGCCACGACGTGATCGACCTCGCCAAGAAGTTCGAGGATTACGGTGTTGAATCGGTCATCTACACCGACATCGGCCGTGACGGCATGCTCGGCGGCGTGAATATCGAAGCCACCGTCAAGCTCGCCCAGGCGCTGCGCATTCCTGTGATCGCCAGCGGCGGCATCGGCAGTCTTGCTGATATCGACGCCTTGTGCGCAATCGAAGAAGAAGGTGTGATCGGCGCCATCACTGGCCGTGCGATCTACGAAGGCAAGTTCGACTTCAAGGTCGCCCAAGCGCGCGCCGATGAGCTCAACGGCGTGACGGAAGGCTGATTCATGCTGGCCAAGCGCATCATTCCCTGTCTCGATGTCAACGCCGGGCGCGTGGTCAAGGGCGTGAACTTCGTCGAGTTGCGTGATGCGGGCGACCCGGTCGAGATCGCGCGTCGCTACGACGACCAGGGTGCCGACGAGATCACCTTTCTCGACATCACAGCCAGTTCCGACGACCGCGACATCATCCTGCATGTCGTTGAACAGGTCGCGGAGCAGGTGTTCATCCCGCTGACGGTCGGCGGTGGCGTGCGTGAAGTCGCCGACGTGCGGCGCCTGCTCAACGCGGGGGCCGACAAGGTTTCGATGAACACCGCCGCCGTGAACAACCCGCAACTGGTGGCGGATGCCTCGGGAAAGGTCGGCTCGCAATGTATCGTCGTTGCGATCGACGCCAAGCAAGTCGCGCCGGGCAAGTGGCAGGTCTTTACGCACGGTGGCCGCAAAAACACCGGGCTCGACGCCATTGAGTGGGCGCAGCGGGTTGCGGCTCTCGGCGCGGGCGAGATTCTGCTGACCAGCATGGATCGCGATGGCACGAAGAACGGTTTCGACCTTGGCCTGACGCGCGCAGTGTCGGATGCAGTGTCGATTCCCGTCATCGCGAGCGGCGGTGTCGGCAATCTGAGGCATCTGGCCGACGGTGTCACCGAAGGCCGTGCCGACGCGGTGCTCGCGGCGAGCATCTTTCACTTCGGCCAGCACACGGTGCGCGAAGCCAAGGAGTTCATGCGTAGTCAAGGCATCGAGGTGCGACTGTGAGTGCGGCTGTGACGGAAACCCGCTGGCTCAACGAAGTCACTTGGGACGACCAGGGGCTCGTGCCGGTGATCGCCCAGGATGCAGAATCCGGCGAAGTGCTGATGTTCGCATGGATGAACCGCGAAGCGCTGGCTCGCACCGTTGAAACCGGCGAGGCGGTGTACTGGAGCCGTTCGCGCCGCAAGATCTGGCACAAGGGTGAGGAGTCGGGCCATGTGCAGCGCGTGCGCGAAATCCGCCTCGATTGCGACGGCGATGTCGTGCTGTTGAAGGTCGAGCAGGAGGGCGGCATTGCTTGCCATACTGGTCGGCGTTCGTGCTTTTTCACGCGCCTGCACGATGGTGCGCAGTGGCAGGCGGTCGACCCGATTCTCAAAGACCCGAAGGATATCTACAAATGATCGACCCGGAAGTGCTGCAGCGCCTCGGGCGCACGCTCGCCGAACGCAAGAGCGCATCGGCGGACAGTTCTTATGTCGCGAGCCTGTATGCCAAGGGTACCGACGCGATCTGCAAGAAAGTCGCCGAAGAGGCCGCCGAGACCATCATGGCCGCAAAGGATGGTGACTTGCGGCATATCGTTTACGAAGTAACTGATCTCTGGTTCCACAGCATGGTGTTGCTATCTCAGTTTGGCTTGTCGGTCGACGACGTGCTCGTCGAGTTCCGTCGTCGCGAGGGCATCTCGGGTATCGACGAAAAGGCCGCACGGGTGCAGCCATGAGCGACTGTATTTTCTGCCGCATCGCACGCGGAGAGATTCCCGCAGCAATAGTCTACGAAGACGAACTCGTATTGGCGTTTAAGGACATTCGCCCGATCGCCCCGGTGCACGTACTTGTAATCCCGAAACAACACATTGAGTCGCTCGCCACTGCAACGACCGACGACGCCGAAGTACTTGGGCGCCTGTTCTCCGTCGTGGGAAGAATTGCTGCTGAGCAAGGCGCGACGGATGGATTCCGCACTATCATCAACTCGGGCAAGGTGGGCGGACAGGAGGTGTATCATCTCCACGCTCACATCATTGGCGGCGGTGCACCGTTGCCAGCTATGATCAAGTATTGAGGAGCACTCCAAATGGGTTCATTCAGCATCTGGCACTGGCTGATCGTTCTGGTCATCGTTCTTCTGGTGTTTGGCACGAAGAAACTTCGCAACATCGGAGAGGATCTTGGTGGTGCGGTGAGGGGTTTCAAGCAGGGTATGCGCGAAGGCAGTGATGCGGCCGCCGCTCCGGCCGACACAGCCCAGATCGCCAAGCAGACCATCGATGCCCCTGCACGCGAGAAGGAAAAGAGCTGATCGCCCTCTGCGTGATCCGACTGTAGGGCGCCGCTGGCGGCGCCCTTTCCGTTTCTGAGCGAGCACTTGCATGTTTGATGTTGGATTCTCCGAGTTGATGGTGATCGGGTTGGTGGCGCTGGTTGTCATCGGCCCGGAAAAGCTGCCGCGCGTTGCGCGTACGATCGGGCATCTGCTCGGCCGCATGCAACGCCATGTTGCGGAGGTGAAAGCCGACATCAGCCGTGAGATCCAGCTCGACGAAATGCGTCGACTCCAATCTCAAGTGGTTGAGTCGGCGCGTGAAGTCGAAAGCTCGATCCGTGAGCAGGCGCGTGAATTCGAAGAGAGCATGCGTCTCGTCGCAGCCGGGGTCGAATCCGCTGCAGCTACCGGTGTCAGCGAGGTGACCGCGCCACAAGTCGAACAACTCAGCGAGCTCGCGCCGCTGGAGGTCGCGAAAGCTCTGGCGGCGACTGAAACGATGCCCGTCGAAAGCACAGCGGCAGAGCCGCCCCAAAACGATTCGCAGCTCGATCTGTTCGGACAGCCGGCTGCGGGCGACTTAACCCGACGCTAAGCCCTGCCATGTCAGATCTGCAAGAAGAGAGTTTCATCTCGCACCTGATCGAGTTGCGTACTCGCTTGGTGCGGGCCGCTGCGGCGTTCCTGATCGTATTCCTGTGCTTGATGCCTTTTGCGTCGCACATATACGATTTGCTTGCCGCGCCGATGATGCAGACCTTGCCGCAAGGCACCCGCATGATTGCGACGGGTGTCGTAACACCCTTCTTCGTGCCGATCAAAGTCACGATGATGGCGGCCTTCGTGGTCGCCTTGCCCTTCATTCTCTGGCAGGCCTGGGCCTTCATCGCGCCCGGGCTCTATGCGCACGAGAAGCGCCTGGCTGCGCCGCTGGTGATCGCCAGTACGCTGCTCTTCCTGCTAGGCATGGCGTTCTGCTACTTCTTCGTGTTCCGCACGGTGTTCACCTTCATCACGCAATTTGCACCGAAGAGCATTGCCCCCGCGCCGGACATTGAGCAGTATCTGGCTTTCGTGATGACCATGTTCCTGGCGTTCGGCATGACGTTTGAAGTGCCGGTGGTGGTGATCTTGCTGGTCAAGGCGGGTCTGGTGACTGTCGATAAACTCAAGGAAATCCGTTCCTACGTCATCGTCGGCGCTTTTGTCGTCGCAGCAGTCATCACCCCGCCGGACGTCACTTCTCAGATCATGCTGGCGTTGCCAATGTGCCTGCTCTACGAGGCCGGCATCCTGGTGGCGCGCTTCATGTCGCCGCGGCCTGACGCCCCGGCAGTTCAAGGGCGCGATTGAGCGAGGACTCCGGGGGCGAGAGGCTTTCGCCGCAGCGCCTTAGCTGCCTGCGTCGGGCGGCGGGCGTTTCCCGATTTTCACGCGCGATTCCACCGTTTTTGCGCCGCGGCGTAGCGACAGCATGACGTCGGAGCCGGGAGGCAGAGCTGCGATCGTTTCAAGCATGCGTTGCGGCCCGCCCACTGCCTTGCCGTTGATCGATACCAGCAAATCGCCGGGCTCGACCCCGCCTTTGTCGGCCGGGCCGCCGTTGACGATGCCGGTCACCAGCGTGCCGTCCTGAGCCGGCAGACCGAGGCTGACGGCTTGTTCTGCTGAGACCTCGCGGACCTCGACGCCGATCCAGCCGCGGGTGACTTCGCCATTCTTGATGATCTGCTCCATCACGTTGCGCGCCAGCGATGCCGGGATCGCAAAGCCGATGCCCAGTGAGCCACCTGATCGTGAGTAGATTGCAGAGTTGATGCCGACGAGGTTGCCGCTTACGTCCACCAGCGCGCCACCCGAATTGCCGGGGTTGATGGCGGCATCGGTCTGGATGAAGTGTTCGAACGTACTGATCCCCAATTGCGAGCGCCCCAGTGCGCTGACGATGCCCATTGTGACGGTCTGGCCGACGCCAAAAGGGTTGCCGATGGCCAGCACCACGTCGCCAACCTGGAGGGCTTCGGGCGCCCCGAAGGTGACCGCCGGGAGTTTGTCTGCGGCAATGTGCAGCACAGCGAGATCGGTATCGGGGTCGCGACCGACCACGGTCGCTGCGAGCTTGCGGCCGTCGTAGAGCGCGACTTCGATTTCGTCCGCCTGCTCGACGACATGGTTGTTGGTCAAGATATAACCTGATGGGCTGGCGATGACGCCCGAGCCGAGCCCGGACGCCCGTCGCGATGCAGATGGATCGTTGCGGTCACCAAAGAAGTGCCGGAACAGGGGATCGTCCGCGAAAGGGTTGCGTGGCTGGCGCACATCTTTGCTGGTAAATACGTGCACCACAGACGGCAGGGCTTTGGCCGCCGCCGGCGCATACGAGACTGCGGGATTGCCGGCACCCGCCTGACTTCCGCTGGCCGCGGGCGGGGCTTCCTGTACCGACACGAACTGTGCAAGCGTACGGCGGTCCGAAAACCAGCCCGGTTTGAGCGTGGTGAGCACGAAAACCACCGCCAGCGAGGCGGTTACGGCCTGACAGAAGATCAGCCACAAGCGGCGCATAATCCAAAATTCCGAGTCGGGTAGCGCGGCCTCATGGGTGCTGCAGCGCCTTGTGGTCGAATGCCCACCGTGGGGAGGGAGATAAAACAATGCATCGCGATGAACTGCAACGCTATCTGGACGAACTGCTGGGAGCCCCGCGGATCAAGGATTATTGCCCAAACGGTTTGCAGGTGGAAGGTCGCACCGAGGTCCGCCGCCTGGTTTGTGGGGTGAGCGCGAGCCTTGCGTTGATCGATGCTGCAATTGCTCACGATGCGGACGGCCTGCTGGTGCATCACGGCTATTTCTGGCGTGGCGAAGATCCGCGAGTCATCGCAACGCGCCGCCATCGCCTGGCTCGCCTGCTTGGCCATGATCTGAACCTGTACGCCTATCACTTGCCGCTCGATCTGCATCCCGAGTTGGGCAACAACGCTCAGCTTGCCCGCGTGATGGGCTGGGAGGCGGTGGCCCGCTTTGGCGATCAGGATGTCGGGGTGATCGGTCGATTGCCGGGGCCCACCTCACTGGACCAGGTAGCCCGTTCGCTCGCAGCGCGGCTCGGCCGCGAGCCGCTGGTAGTGGGCGATGCTGCTGGCGAGATCGAGCGCATCGCCTGGTGCACTGGCGCGGCGCAAGGCATGTTCGAGGCTGCCATTGCGGCGGGCGCCGAACTTTTTGTGTCGGGTGAAGTTTCGGAACCGACCGTGCATCTCGCGCGCGAAAGCGGCGTCCCCTACATTGCCGCTGGCCATCATGCGACGGAACGTTACGGGGTGCATGCACTGGGCGCCCATCTGCAAGCGCAACTGGGCATTCACTGCGTCTTCGTGGATATCGACAATCCGGTCTGAACCGTCACTGCGACCTACTGGTCGCGCGGCTTGAGCGGCGGGAGATCTTCGTCGAGGTTGAACTCGATCATCGACTCGCTGCGTTCCGGCTCGAATGCGGGTGCGGGGGGACGCGGGCGCGAAGGCGGCAGGGCATGCTCATCGAAAGTGATTTCGTCTGGCAACGCGGCGCTGCTGACCTCGGAGGCCAACGTGCTCGGACCAGCGGCTGTCTCCTCTCGAGGCGGTGGGGGGGCCTCCATCGCCGCAAGTTCCTCCGGGGTTGGCTTGAACGTGCCGAGTTCAATTTCCAGTATGCCGTTGAGGCAGAGGATGTCGTCAACGATGCCGAGCGGGAATCCTTGGCGCGTGCCTTTGCGGTTGTCGCGCAGCAGCGTGTGCAGATAGACCTGACACTCGCGCGTGCGCCAGGTGTTCACGATGCGACCGATGATGTGGCCCATCTGTTCGATCGACTCGTTGGCCGCCTTGACTTGATCGAATTCTTCCCAGGTAACCGCCTTGACGTTGAAGGTCTTGTTCAGCTGAGCAGCGAGTGCGTCGAATTCGACCCGCATCGATGCAGCCTTGTAGACTTCAAGCAACTTGATCCACGGGCGCACGGCCTGCTTCGGATTGGCGCGGATGAAATCGGCCAGCGTTTCGGCAGCACCTTGGACGCGCCCGAAAGACATCATGATCTCGGCAAGTTCAACCGCCGAGTCATGTTCTTCGACATCGTCGTCGATGTGCAGCAGACTGCTCGGTCCGAGCGCCGCCGGTGACAGGGTCGGCGGTGTCCATTCGATGCTCTCGTGCGCGGCGCCTCCGACCGGAGGCGCGCCATCGTGCTCCGGCCAGATATCGGCCGGGGTCAGCGGCGCCTCGCCTTCGAACTCGGCATCATCTTCTTCCGGCGCTGGCTCAAGGCCATCGGCCGCGGGTAGGGGCTCAACCGGAAGGATGCTGATCCGCCGGCGGCGCCACGCGAGGCTTGCGGCAATTGCTGCAAGCACGAGCACCATGCCGACGGCAATCAGGCGCCAGTCGATTTTGGTTGCCGACGAGTTCGGGCGCGCGGGCGTGCCGCCGGCCCCGCTTTGCTGGGCGATCAGTCCTGCTAGGCGCTGGTTTTCCGCCTGCAGGCGCTGCTGGGCTGCTTCCAGTTGCCTGATGCGTTCGTTGAGCTCGAGGGTGGTTGCAATACGGTCGTCGATCGCGAGGATCAATTGCTGTTCGCGGCGCAGGCGCGACCGGGTCGATTCGTCCGGCACGGATTGCCGACGCGACTCGTCGAGCTCCAGCGACTGGCGCAGCGGGGCTTCTCCATCCTCGGTTGTGACCGTCAATCGATCGGCCGACTTCGCCGCATCCCGCCGCGGGTGCTGCACGGGAGGTGGTTCTGCCGGGCGCGCGGCAGCGGTGGCGCGGCGTTCAGGGGCTGACTTCAGCGCCTGCGCTTCGGGCGGCACTGCACGGGAAATTAGTTTGGCACCCGGCATTGGTACTAAAAGTTGCGTACCGGCTGACAGAGCCGTCTGAGCGGCGTTTGGTTTGCCGGCAAACAATTCGGGGTTCGTGCGAACGATTTCGCGCGCGATCCGGCGCTGCGCTGCGCGATCGCCGGGTACCAAGGCTGCAGCAATCGATGCGGCGCTCTCGCCTTCTGCGGCGATCCAGGTCTCCGCGCGTCCACGGGAAGCGGTCGGGCGTGTGGGAGGCGGTGCCGAAACGACCTCTGTCGCGTGAGTCCGTGGTGCGTCAACCGACGCGGGGCCGAGCAGCAATGCGTATTCGCGGCGCACCTGCACACCGCAGTCTATCTGGACGCCCAGCATCAAGGCGGGGTCTTGGATCGCCTGACGGGTTGTCACGATCAGCGTGTGTCGGCCGTCGGTCTGCACTAGCCGCATCTGAGCGCTGCGAACCCAGGGCAGATCGTCGCTCGCGCCACTTGGCGTGATTACACGGAAACACTCGTTTCCAAGTTCGCCGACATCATCACCGACCAGCGCAATCTCGACACGAAGGGGCTGTGAGAGGCTGCTGCGCAACGATGCTTCGCCAAGCCCGGCGGCTTGCACGGCGATGCTCGCGCAAACAAAGAGTGTGGCAAAGAGAGTGTGCCGTCCGGGCTTTAGGTACATGCGTTCGGTCACATGCGGCTGCGTTGTTGTCGTGCGGGAGCGCACATTCACCTCTGTTTCGGCCGAATTCAGGTGAACTTTAAGGCGATACCGTCTGCAAAGCGAGCAAATGGGGGCTTGGGCCAGCTATTGACTAACAACAAAGGCGCCCGAAGGCGTGGCTGTGCGGTGCGGAATATCTACCGGTCCGACTAATGAGATCATTCGCGAAATTTATTTGTTTCGCTATGCGAAATTATGTTTCGCATTATAGCAAACGCAGAACGCAAAATCGTTGACCTGACTTTCTTGTTGTTGCCACACAAGAGGCATACGCTGCACAGGTGAATTGACGGTGCCAGCAGGTGATCGCGTCAGTCGTGGTTGCGATGTCCTGAGCATCAATCGCCGCTGCGAACGAGTTTCGTCTGGCAATCCGGCTGACAGCGTGTCCCTTGGACACGGCGACAAATCAGAAATGCCACAGGAGGGCAATCATGGATGTAGCGGTCAAGAATGACACTCAGGTTGTAGATGAACCCTGGCGCGGTTTCGTCGAAGGGCGCTGGCAGAAGGAAGTCGATGTGCGCGATTTCATTCAGCGCAACTACACCCCGTACGAAGGTGATGACAGTTTCGTTTGCGGTGCGACCGACCGTATCAAGGCCCTCTGGGCAAAGCTCCAGCCGCTGCTGGCTGAAGAGCGCGAGAAGGGCATCCTGGACGTCTCGCAGATTCCGTCCGGCATTACCGCGCACGCACCCGGCTATATCGACAAGGATCTGGAACTGATCGTCGGCCTGCAGACCGATGCGCCGCTTAAGCGCGCGATCATGCCCTACGGCGGCTGGCGGATGGTCGAGGCTTCGCTCGAGGCTTATGGCTACAAGGCCGATCCGCGCGTTGCCGAGATCTTCACGAAGTACCGCAAGACTCACAACGCCGGCGTGTTCGATGCCTATACCCCGAGCATCCTCGCGTGCCGTAAGTCCGGCATCATCACCGGGCTGCCGGACGCCTACGGCCGTGGTCGCATCATCGGCGACTACCGCCGTGTCGCGCTGTATGGCGTGGACTTCCTGATCGCCGCGAAGAAGCGCGAAAAGGCTGAACTGAACGACGTGCATTCGACCGAAGACGTGATCCGTGCCCGAGAGGAACTCGCGGAACAGATCCGTTCGCTGGTCGAACTCAAGGAAATGGCCGCCAACTACGGCTTCGACATCTCCAAACCGGCCGCGACCGCGCAGCAAGCGGTGCAGTGGACTTACTTTGGCTATCTTGCCGCGATCAAGCAGCAGAACGGCGCGGCGATGTCGGTGGGCCGCGTGTCGACCTTCCTCGATGTCTACTTCGAGCGCGACTTGAAGGAAGGCCGCATCACCGAGCAGTTCGCCCAGGAGATCATGGACGACTTCGTAATGAAGCTGCGTATTGTCCGCTTCCTGCGCACGCCTGAATACAACGAGCTGTTCTCGGGCGACCCGGTGTGGGCGACCGAATCGATTGGTGGCATGGCCGAAGACGGCCGCACCCTGGTCACCAAGACCAGCTTCCGCATGCTGAACACCCTCTACACGCTGGGGCCGGCGCCTGAGCCTAACCTCACCGTGTTCTGGACGCCGGCTCTACCGGAAGGCTTCAAGCGCTTCTGCGCGAAAGTGTCGATCGACACCTCGTCGATCCAGTACGAGTCGGACGAACTGATGCGTCCGCGCTGGGGCGATGACTGCGCGATCGCCTGCTGCGTGTCCGCAATGCGCGTCGGCAAGCAGATGCAGTTCTTCGGTGCCCGCGTGAACCTCGCGAAGACCATGCTCTACGCGATCAACGGTGGCCGCGATGAAATCTCCGGCGAGCAGGTCGGCCCGGTGCTGCCCCCGCTCGAAGGCGATTACCTCGACTACGACACCGTGATGGCCCGTCTCGATACGATGATGGACTGGCTCGCGAAGACCTACGTGAATGCACTGAACATCATTCACTACATGCACGACAAATACGCGTACGAAGCGATCGAGATGGCGCTGCATGATCGCGACATCCTGCGCACGATGGCCTGCGGGATCGCCGGTCTGTCGCACGCGGCGGACAGTCTTTCGGCGATCAAGTACGCCAAGGTCAAGGTGGTGCGCGACGAGCGCGGCCTGATCGTCGATTACATCACCGAAGGCGACTTCCCGTGCTACGGCAACAACGATGACCGTGCGGATGAAATCGCCACCAGCCTCGTGACGGCGATGATGGACAAGATCCGTAAGTACCCGACGTATCGCAATGCGATGCACACACAGTCGGTGCTGACGATTACCTCTAACGTGGTGTACGGCAAGAAGACCGGCTCGACGCCGGATGGCCGCAAGAAGGGCGAACCCTTTGCGCCGGGTGCGAATCCGTCGAACCAGAAGGACACGCACGGCGCGTTGGCCGCGATGATGTCGGTTGCCAAGATCCCGTATGAAGACGCCGCCGACGGCATCTCGCTCACGCTGTCCTATTCGCCGAGCGCGCTCGGCTCGTCGGAAGAGCGCACCGAGAAGCTCAAGGGCAGCCTTGACGCTTACTTCGGCAGCGAAGGCTTCCACGTCAACGTGAACGTGCTCAACCGCGATATGCTGATCGATGCGATGGAGCACCCGGAAAAGTATCCGCAACTGACTATCCGTGTTTCTGGCTATGCGGTGAACTTCGTCAAGCTGACGCGTGAGCAGCAGATGGACGTGATCAACCGTACCTTCCACGGTTCCATGTAAGGAGATCCACTCGTGGCGACACGCCTTTCCGGCAGTCGCTACGAGCTGAAGGTCCAATCCGGGGCCACCCAGTCGGGTGGCCCGGATCATTTTGCGATCCACGAGGCCGACCTTGAGGACATCGCCGACAATGAGGACCAGCAGCTCGTCGGCTACATCCACTCATACGAAATGGGCAGCGCGGTAGATGGCCCCGGCATTCGCGCCGTGGTCTTTCTGTCGGGCTGCCTCATGCGTTGTCAGTACTGTCACAACCCCGACACCTGGCACAAGCTGCACGGCACGCCCACCACCGCTGGTGACCTGATGGCGGAGCTGAAGAAGTACGTGCGCCCGCTCACTTTGTCTAAGGGCGGCGTGACGATCAGCGGCGGTGAGCCCCTGGTGCAGCACCGCTTTGCCAAGCGCATCCTGCGTCGCTGCAAGGAGCTTGGTTTGCATACGGCGCTCGATACCTGTGGCCGCCTGGGCGAGAAGCTGTCGGACGAAGAGCTGATGGACGTCGACCTGAACCTGCTCGACATCAAGTCCGGCGATCCGGATACCTACTACCGCGTGACACATCAGCCGCTGCAACCGACGCTCGACTACGCCAAGCGGCTGTCGGATCTGAATCGGCCAACCTGGGTGCGCTTCGTGCTCGTGCCGGGCTTGACCGATGATTACGACAACGTTGAACGCGTTGCCGACATCACTGCGAGCATTCGCAGCGTCGAGCGCGTTGATGTGCTGCGCTTCCACCAGATGGGCCGCTCCAAGTGGGATGCGCTGAATCTGAAGTACCCGCTGGCGGATGCCGTGCCGCCAAGCAATGAGCTGACCGAGCGGGTCAAGGAGCAGTTCCGCGCCCGCGGACTGAAGGTGTACTAAGCGCAATGAACGAGGACGGGGACGCGGCTGATCGCTGTCAATATTGCACTGCAGTATGGCAGGCAGAATCCGCTTTACCCCTTTCGCGGACTCGACGCCATGGATGAGTTGAAGAACCTCACCTACGACGATCTGCACGTCGGCGCGTCGATGGAAATCACCCACACGGTGACAGCGTCCAACGTGGCGATGTTGTCGCAGTTGTCCGGTGACGCCGAAATCTTCCACCCCGAGACCGATAAGACCGACGAGAAGCTGTCGGTGCAGGGCGTGTGTGCCGTTGCGCTGATGTCCAATGTCGTGACGCGGCGCCTGCCCGGCCCTGGCTCGCGCATCGTCGGGCAGGCGCTGCATGCAGACGGGTTCATCACCGATGGCGATGAGCTGACCGCCTCCGTCCGGGTGCGCCACAAGCATGCGTCCGACCGTTCGGTGGAGCTCGATGTTCGCGTCGTCAATCAGCACGGCAATGACTTGCTTTGGGGCTCGCTGACAGTGTTGCCGCCCGGCACCAAAGGTAGTTTTGCAGACTCGCGCAAGGCCGCGTTCTACATGCCGCGCAACGATGCGTTCGAGAAGATGTACCTCGCCTGCGAGGGCATTCCGCCGGTGATGACGGCGGTGGTACACCCGTGCGACCGCGATTCCTTGCTCGGGCCGATCGAGGCTGCGCGCAAGGGCCTGATCATCCCGGTGTTGATCGGGCCGGCCGCGAAGATTTGTGCCGTTGCGCAGGCCGAGAACATTGACATCAGCGGCTACCAGCTGATCGACTGTGAGCATAGCCACGCTGCCGCGGACCACGCCGCCGATATGGCGCGCCACGGCAAAGTGCAGGCGCTGATGAAAGGCAGCCTGCATACCGATGAGTTGATGGGCGCCGTGGTGAAGGCCAGCAATGGACTGCGCACTTCACGCCGCGTGACGCATGTATTCGTGATGGATGTGCCGGCCTATCCGCGCATGCTTCTGGTGACCGATGCGGCGATCAACATCTTCCCGACGGTGGAAGAGAAGGTCGACATCGTACAGAACGCGGTGGAGCTGGCGCACATCCTAGGTATTGACATGCCCAAGGTGGCGGTGTTGTCGGCGGTGGAGACGGTGAATCCGAAGATCCAGTCGACGATTGATGCCGCGATGCTGTGCAAGATGGCCGATCGCAAGCAGATCAGCGGCTGTGTGATCGACGGCCCGCTCGCGTTTGACAATGCGGTGAGCGAAGCGGCCGCCAAGACGAAGAAGATTGTCTCGCCGGTGGCGGGGCGGGCCGACATCCTGATCGTGCCCGATCTCGAGGCCGGCAACATGGTTGCCAAGCAACTCCAGTATCTGGCCGGCGCCGACAGCGCTGGCATTGTGCTCGGTGCGAAAGTGCCGATCGTGCTAACCAGCCGCGCCGATTCAGTCGAAACCCGGATGGCTTCGACTGCCGTCATGGCGCTCATTGCCCACTATCGCCAGACCGGCGAAACCCCCATGAAACAAAATGATTGAACCTATCCTCGTTATCAATGCGGGCTCATCGAGCCTGAAGTTCTCCGTCTTCGAATCGATTGGCGATGATTTCGCCCTGCGTCTGCGTGGTCAGGTCGAAGGCTTGTTCACCGCCCCCAAGTTCGTCGCCAAAGATGCGAGCGACACCGTGCTTGCCAGCCAGGATTGGGCCGAGGGTACGCAACTGGGCCATGAAGGCGCAATGAAGTGCATCAGCGGCTTCCTCGCAGACCAAGGCGTCCCGCGGCCCGCAGCCGTCGGCCACCGCGTTCTGCACGGCGGCCTGGAGTTCTCGGCGCCGGCCAAGCTCGATGCAAGCGTGATGACGCGTCTTGAGAAGTACGTGCCGTTCGGCCCGCTGCATCAGCCGCACAACCTCACGCCGATCCGCCTGCTGATGGAGCAGTTCCCGGATCTGCCGCAGGTGGCGTGTTTTGATACGGCCTTCCATCGTACGCAGCCGCAGGTTTCAGAACTGTTTGCGCTGCCGCTGGAATATGCGGAAGAGGGCATCCGTCGCTATGGCTTTCATGGCCTCTCGTACGAGTACATCTCCAGTGTGCTGGGGGACTATGACAAGCGTGCCGCCTCCGGCCGCACGATCGTGCTGCACCTGGGCAACGGTGCCAGCATGGCGGCGCTGTCGGCAGGGTTGGGTGTTGCGACGACGATGGGTTTTACGGCGCTGGACGGTTTGCCGATGGGCACGCGTTGCGGTGCGATCGACCCGGGTGTGCTGCTGTATCTGATGGATCAGAAGGGCATGAACGCGCGCGATATCGAGAAGCTGCTGTATCGCGAATCCGGCCTGCTGGGTTTGTCGGGTGTGTCTAGCGACATGCGTGCCTTGCTTGCGAGCGATTCGTCGCGCGCCCGCCTGGCCGTCGATTACTACGTCTATCGCGTTGCGCGCGAAATCGGTTCGTTCGCTGCTGCGCTGGGTGGTGTCGATGCGCTGGTGTTCACCGGCGGCGTTGGCGAGAACGCCGCGCTGATCCGTGCGCGCATCTGCGAAGCGTCGCACTGGCTGGGTGTTCGCCTGGACTCGGCGGCCAACCAGACGCGTGGTCCGCGCATCTCGATGGACGACAGCGCCGTTGCAGTGTGGGTGATCCCGACCAACGAAGAGCTGATGATCGCGCGCCACGTGCGCCGCACCCTGCGCGGCTGATCTTCCCCTAGCCCGCTCTCGATGGCCGGTTGCCGCAAGGCGCCGGCCATCGTCGTTTCCTGCCCCAGCGCAAGAGTGCGGCGGCTGGCCTTGCCTACGATGGCGGACGGGGCAGGCGCGCATGGCTGGCCTGCTGTCGTGCCGAATTCGCGGCACCCTTTGGGGGAGGGGATATGACAGAAGCGATCGCCGTACTGAATGCGGGCTCATCGAGCCTGAAGTTCTCCGTCTTCGCCGCAGTCGATGGCGATCTGCAACTGCGTTTGCGCGGGCAACTGGAGGGGCTGTTCACTGCACCAAGGTTTGTCGGCAAGGATGCCGATGGTGTGGTGCTTGGCGAACACAGCTGGCCAAGCGGTTTTCAGCTCGGCCACGAAGGCGCGATGTCGTACCTGACGGCCTTTCTCGATGCACATACGAATGGCCTCAGGATCAAGGCCTTCGGGCACCGCGTGGTGCATGGCGGCGTCGAGTTTGCCGAGCCGGTGCGTGTGGATCGGGCGACGCTCCGGCGGCTTGAGGCGTTCGTTCCGCTTGCGCCGCTGCATCAGCCAAACAACCTGTTGCCGATTCGCCTGCTGCTCGAAAGCGGCACCAAGGCCGCTCAGGTGGCCTGCTTTGATACCGCGTTCCACCGTGATCAGCCCTTGATTGCCCAGATGTATGCGCTTCCGCATGAGATGACCTCGGCCGGCATTCGCCGCTACGGCTTTCATGGGCTCTCGTACGAATACATTACGTCGGTGCTGGCGCAGCATGACGAGCGCGCTGCAGCGGGCCGCACTGTGGTGTTTCACCTGGGCAATGGCGCGAGCATGTGTGCGATCCTCAACGGCCGCAGCATGGCGACCACGATGGGCTTTACCGCGGTGGAGGGGCTTCCGATGGGCACCCGCTGTGGCTCCGTGGATCCTGGCGTGTTGCTCTATTTGATGGATCAGCGCGGCATGGACGCACGCGCGATCGAGAAGTTGATCTACCACCGCTCCGGCTTGCTGGGTATGTCGGGTGTTTCGAGCGACTGCCGGGCGCTGGAAGAGTCCGACGATCACAATGCCAAGCTGGCGCTGGATCACTTCTGCTACCGCGCCGCGCGTGAATTGGCGTCGCTGGCGGGGGCCATGGGCGGGCTCGACGCGGTGGTCTTCACCGCGGGGATCGGCGAAAACTCGCCCACTGTGCGCGCGAAAATTCTGGAACAGGCCAGCTGGCTCGGCGTCGAGCTGGATCGCGAAGCCAACGCGGTTCGTGGCTTGGCAAGAATCAGCGCGCGTGCGAGTCGGGTCAATGCCTGGGTGATCCCGACCAATGAGGAGTTGATGATCGCGCGCCATGCCTGGCGTGTGATCCATGCTTGAGCGGTGATGACGACCGCGCGGGGCGAGTACATCCAACGCCCCGTGCCTTGGCATTGTCGGCCATCACCCATTCAGGCCTGGCTGCCGACGCAGGCATTGCTATCATGTGGCAGTGTTATGCAGGCCGATCGCGCAGGGGGCGCGGGCTGACGCAGGGGGAATCATGGCTTTTCCGGAACCGGCCATTGCGCGCCGGCGGCTCCACACGCGCCGCATCGAGGCAGAAGGCTTTCTGCGGGACGACGGTCTGTTCGACCTCGATGCCACGCTGGTGGATTTGAAGGACGCAGACTACGAAATACTCTCCGGCGTGCGGCCGGCCGGCACACCGGTGCACGAAATGCGGGTGCGTCTGACCATCGATCGCCACTTCAACATCGTTGATGCACTGGCCGATACCGCATGGGCGCCGTACAGCGGTTACTGCGAAACGATCGCGCCAGCTTATCGCCGGCTGATCGGGTTGAATCTGTTTCAAGGCTTTCGCAAGGCCATGATGGAGCGCTTCGCCGAAGTGAAGGGCTGCACCCATGTCACCGAACTGCTGCTGACTTTGCCAACCGTTGCGCTGCAAACTTTTGCGACCTTGGTGCGCGAAGATGACTCCGGCGACCGCAAGCCCTACCAGCTCGATCGTTGCCACGCGCTGGACTCATCAGGTGCAGCAGTGCGCAAGTACTACCCGCGGTGGTACCGGCCGCGCACCGTTGCCGACTCGGAAAACACGTAAGTAACCCGCAAGGGCGATTCGGTTACAATCCGCCGAATCCGGGTGTTGCACTGCGGCAACGGGGCTGCCGAATGCCCGGTCTGGCTTTTGCCGAGGGAGGGGGAGAGTCGGCATCCGCTGCGTCAAAGGGGGCGCAGTCCGTCTCATCTGCCCGTGTTCCGACCCGATACCAACATTGAGCCCGCTGAGCCCGGCGATCCCGGGTGGGGCAGAGATCGAAGGGCAACCATGAAGATTCACGAGTACCAGGCGAAAGAAGTCCTGCGCAAATATGGCGTTGTTACGCCGCGCGGCATTCCGTGTTTTTCCGTCGATGAGGCCGTCAAGGCTGCCGAGGAACTGGGCGGCAATATCTGGGTTGTGAAGGCCCAGATTCACGCCGGTGGCCGTGGCAAAGGCGGCGGCGTCAAGCTGGCTCGTTCGCTCGACGAAGTGCGCAAGCTCGCCAACGAGATCCTCGGCATGCAACTGGTCACGCACCAGACCGGGCCGGAGGGCCAGAAGGTCCGCCGCCTGCTGATCGAGGAAGGTGCCGACATCAAGAAGGAATACTACGTTGCCGTGCTGACCGACCGCGCCACGCAGAAGGTTGCCGTGATGGCTTCCTCTGAAGGCGGCATGGACATCGAGGAGGTTGCGCACAGCACGCCGGAGAAGATCATCAAGGTCTTCGTCGATCCAGCCACCGGGCTGACCGATGCGCAGGCGAAGGAACTTGCGAGCGGCATCGGCGTACCGGAAGCCTCGATCCCGCAAGCCGTGGATACACTCAAGCGCCTATACACCTGCTACATGGAAACCGATGCCTCGCTGGCGGAAATCAACCCGCTGATCCTCGAAGGCAACGGCAACATCAAGGCGCTGGACGCCAAGTTCAACTTCGACCCGAACGCGCTGTTCCGCCATCCGGAAATCGTCGCCTATCGCGACCTGGATGAAGAGGATCCTGACGAAATCGAGGCATCGAAGTTTGACCTCGCTTACATCTCGCTCGACGGCAACATCGGCTGCCTGGTGAACGGTGCGGGCCTGGCGATGGCGACCATGGATACGATCAAGCTCTTCGGCGCCGAGCCGGCGAACTTCCTCGACGTGGGCGGCGGCGCGACGACCGAGAAGGTCACCGAAGCCTTCAAGATCATGCTCAAGAACCCCAAGGTGAAGGGCATCCTGGTCAACATCTTCGGCGGCATCATGAAGTGCGACACCATCGCCACCGGCGTGGTGACCGCGGCCAAGGAAACGCATCTGGCCGTGCCGCTGGTCGTTCGCATGAAGGGCACCAACGAAGACCTCGGCAAGAAGATCCTTGCCGAATCGGGTCTGCCGATCATCTCGGCGGACACCATGGCCGAAGCGGCCGAAAAGATCGTTGCTGCCGTCAAGTAATGCCCGGAGAATTCTGAAATGTCGATTCTGATCAACAAAGACACCAAGGTCATCACCCAGGGCATCACGGGCAAGACCGGCCAGTTCCACACCGAAAAGTGCCAAGAATACGCCAACGGCAAGAACTGCTTCGTTGCGGGTGTGAACCCGAAGAAGGCCGGTGAGTCCATCTTCAACATCCCGATCTTCGGTTCGGTGAAGGAGGCTGCATCGGAAACCGGCGCCACCGTCTCGGTGATCTATGTGCCGCCGGCCGGGGCTGCCGCTGCGATCTGGGAAGCCGTTGAGGCCGACCTCGATCTGGCGATCTGCATCACTGAGGGCATCCCGGTTCGCGACATGCTCGAAGTGCGCAACAAGATGAAGGCCAAGGAAGCGGCCGGCGGCAAAAAGACCCTGCTGCTGGGGCCGAACTGCCCGGGGCTGATCACGCCGGACGAAATCAAGATCGGCATCATGCCGGGCCACATCCACCGCAAGGGCCGCATTGGTGTGGTGTCCCGCTCTGGTACGCTGACATACGAAGCCGTGGCGCAGCTGACCGAAATCGGGCTGGGTCAGTCTACGGCTGTCGGTATCGGTGGTGACCCGATCAACGGCCTGAAGCACATCGATGTGATGCGCATGTTCAATGATGATCCGGACACCGACGCGGTGATCATGATCGGCGAGATCGGCGGTCCGGACGAAGCCGAAGCGGCAATGTGGTGCAAGGCCAATATGAAGAAGCCGATCGTTGGCTTCATCGCTGGCGTTACCGCGCCGGCCGGCAAGCGCATGGGCCATGCCGGTGCGCTGATTTCGGGCGGTGCCGATACGGCCGACGCCAAGCTCGCCATCATGGAAGAGTGCGGCTTCAAAGTGACTCGCAACCCGTCTGAGATGGGACGCCTGCTCAAGTCGCTGCTCTGATCCGTCGAGGTCCGCTGCATCAAGCGCCCGGCGTGAGCCGGGCGTTTTCGTTTTGAGGTGTCGACCGCCCGCGCGACATGCTCCGCTAAACTCTCGATTTTAATCACCCCCACCCCGATGCCCGATTTTTCCAATCCCGTTTTCTGGTATGCCGTTGCGCAGATCATCGTCATCGACCTGGTATTGTCAGGCGACAATGCGGTGGTGATTGCGCTGGCCTGCCGCAACCTGGCGCCCGCGCAACGCAGGGTCGGCATCCTGTGGGGCGTGCTTGGTGCGGTGGGGCTGCGTGTGTTGCTGACGGCCTTTGCTGCGCTATTGATGGGCTGGCCGTGGATCAAGATCGTCGGCGGGATTCTGCTGCTGTGGATTGGCGTGAAGCTGCTGGTGCCGGAGCAGGAAGGCGAGCACGAGATTCACGGTGCCGGCAACGTATGGGGCGCGGTCAAGACGATCATCGTGGCGGATTTCGTGATGAGCCTCGACAACGTCGTCGCGGTGGCCGGCGCGTCGCACGGCAGTATTCCGCTGCTGGTGTTCGGGCTCCTTGTCAGCATTCCGATCATCGTGTTCGCGAGTCAGATCATTATGAAGGCGATGGAGCGCATGCCGATCATCGTCACCCTGGGCGCCGGGCTGCTCGGCTGGGTCGCGGGCGCGATGATCTTCAGCGATCCGGCCGTGCAGCCGTTGGTGGCGGGGCAGCCGGCTTGGCTGCATTACGCCGCCTCGGCGGTCGGGGCATTGATGGTCGTGCTGATCGGCGGGTTGATCGCCCGTCGCCGGCAGGCGGGCTACAGGGTGATGGAGTAAGGCTGACATGGCTGCGCTGTATTTGTCCGAGGCGGAGGTTGCGCAGGTGGTCGATATGCCACTGGCGCTTGCCGCGGTGGAATCCGCCCATCGCGCGCTTGCTGCCGGTGAGGCGGTCGACTACCCACGCCAGCGCGTGCGGGCCGGCGCCGTGATCCAGCACCTGCTGCAAGGCGGTCTGCTCGACGCACGACGCGTCACCGGCTACAAGACCTATACCTCGTCGCGCGCCGGTGTGCGGTTTTGGCTTCACCTTTTCGATGCCGACAACGGCGATCCGTTGGCGGTGATCGAAGCTGACCGGCTCGGCATGATGCGGACGGGCGCAGCGGGCGGTGTCGCGGCGCGTTGGCTCGCGCGGCCGAACGCCCGCCGCGCCCTCGTATTCGGTGCCGGCTGGCAGGCGCGCGGGCAGATCGAAGCGTTGGCGCTCAGTGTGCCGATTGAGCAGTTTTCCGTGGTCGCGCGCGATGCCGCGAAGTGCGATGCCTTCTGCGCCGAGATGGCTGAGCAAATCGGGCGCCCGGTGACGCCCGCCAAGGATGTCGAATCCGAAGTACGCGCAGCCGATGTGGTGGTCACCATCACTACGTCGCCCAGGCCGCTGTTCGACGGCGCGTGGTTGTCGGCCGGCTGTCACATCAACGCCGCGGGCTCCAATGCGCTGATTCGGCGCGAGATCGACGAAACAACCGTCGGACGCGCCGGCCTCATCGTCGTCGATACCCGAGCGACGGCCTTGCGGGAAGCGGGCGATTTGTTGCCCGCGCTTGAGAAAGGGCGGCTGACCGAAGGGCGGTTGGTGGAACTTGGCGAGATCGTCGCGGGGCACCGTGTGGGGCGTACCGATTCGGCCATGATCACGTTGTTCGAGTCGCAAGGTTTGGCGGTGCAGGACCTTGCGCTCGGCGTCGAGGTGCTTGCGCGCGCGCGCACTGCCAAACTCGGCACAGTCCTACCCTATTGATTCGACCGGAACCCGTTGCCCCCCGAGGCGGGGCGCGGCATGATTCCACCCTTGGTGAGCTTGCCCGCAAATGGCACTTACCCCAATTTGGAGTTCCGCATGCCCAAAATCGTCCTGAGCATGGACGGCCTCGTGCTGAAGGAAATCGTGCTGGACAAACAGCGCATCACGATCGGCCGCAAGCCGCACAACGACATCCAGATCGACAACCTGGCGATCAGCGGCGAGCATGCATCGATTACGACCATCCTCGAGGATGCGTTTCTTGAGGACTTGAATAGCACCAACGGCACCTATGTGAATGGGCAGCCGGTAAAAAAACATGCATTGAAGGATGGCGATATCGTTGAGCTCGGCAAGTACCGAATCAAGTTTCTCAAGGACACCCCGCCACCGGCGTCTGCCAACACCTTCGAGAAGGCTTTCGAGGTGCCGCAGGACTTCACGAAGACCCAGAACACGACGATGCGTGCTGCAGCCGACACCATGGTGACGGGTTTCGCCGAAGCACAGAGCGCGACACAAGGGGTGACGACCGGCGGGCTCTCCGGCACCAATTGGTCGCAGCCGGAAGCGGACCAGGCCAGCCAGATCGGCGTGGTGCAGATTCTTTCTGGCCGCAATGCGGGCCGTGAGCTTGAGCTGACCAAGTCGCTGACGACGCTTGGCAAACCGGGCCTGCAGGTGGCGGTCATCACACGCCGTGCGCATGGCTACTTCATCACCCACGTCGAAGGCACTGCTTTCCCGGTGGTCAACGGCCGTGAGATCGATGCGCAGGCGCACCCGCTGCAGGATCACGACGTGATCGAGCTTGCCGGCGTCAAGATGGAGTTCTACCTGCGCGCCGGCTGAGCGCTCGCAGGCGGATCGAGCCGTGGAGGTCAGGGTACTCGGCTGTAGCGGCGGCATTGGTGGGCTCGATGTCCGCACGACTTCACTTCTGGTCGACGACGACATCCTGATCGATTGCGGCACTGGCGCCGGCGTGCTGGATGTGCCGGCGCTGATGGCAATTGACCATGTGTTTCTGACCCATGCGCATCTCGATCACATCGCCTACCTGCCGTTCATCATCGACACCGTTGGTGACGACCGCAGTCACCCGCTGACCGTTCATGCGGCGCCGGAAACGCTGCGCATCATTCGCTCACACATCTTCAACTGGCTGATCTGGCCCGATTTTTCTGCGATTCCAGATCGTGCGCATCCGCTGATGCGCTTCAACGAGTTACGCATCGGCGAGTTCGTTGACATTGATGGCCGGCGGATTTCGGCGCTGCCGGCGCTGCACGCGGTGCCTGCGGTCGGCTACCAGATCCGTTCCGAGACCGGGGCAAGCCTCGTTTTTTCGGGCGACACCACCGTGTGTGACGCGCAGATCGAAGCAATCAACGCGATCAACGACCTGCGCGCCCTGATTATCGAAACGGCGTTCCCGAACATGCAGCATGATCTGGCGCTTGCCGCGCGCCATCTGTGTCCGCAGATGCTGTTTTCGGTGCTTGATCGGCTGATCGTCTCGCCCCAGATCTATGTGACACACCTCAAGCCGGCGCAGTCTGCCGAGATTACCGCTGAGCTGGCGGCGTACAGCGGCCGTTTGAAGCCACGGATTCTGCGAAACGACCAGGTGTTCGCGCTCTGATCTCAGCGCAAGCCAGGATTGGTGGCAGTATCATCGCGCCTTGGCAGTAAGCCATCTGGGGGTTGATCGATGAGTGCCATTCCGGGGCGCATCAGCGCCGGCGATCTGAGCCGTCGGCTCGCGTTTTTCAAGGGCCTGCAGGCGCTGACGGCGCGCATACACGCCACAAACAATATCGACGAAATCATCTTTGAGCTCTCGGCCGATATCTGCAGCCTGTTTGGCGCCGAACGCATCACCATCTATACGGTGGACGAGTCGGGCACCGCGATCGTCTCCAAGGTCAAGACCGGCCTGCATTCGATCAAAGCGATCCGGCTGCCAATCTCGGACCGCAGCGTGGCGGGCTACGTTGCCCTGCATAAGACGCTGCTCAACATCCACGACGTTTACGACGCGGCTGAGCTGAGCAAGATCTCGCCCAATCTTGAGTTTCGCCGCGAGGTGGACGAGCGCAGCGGCTACCACAGCAAGCAGATGCTGGTGGCGCCGATCATGGGGGCGGCGGAAAGCGAGCTGCTTGGCGTTGTGCAACTGATCAACACCCGTGATGGCTCGCCCTTCACCGCGATTGACGAAGAGGGGCTGCAGGGGCTTGCGCAGACGCTGGGGGTTGCGTTCGCGCAGCGTCTTTCGCAAGACAAACCGCTGCGCAACAAGTACGACTACCTGACGCGTACCGGGGTCGTGACGATCGAACAACTAGCAGAGGTCGAAAAGCAGGCGCGCACGCGCAACACCACCGTTGAGGCAGTCCTGCTTGATGATCTGCGGATCGCACCGGCACAGATCGGTGAGTCGATGGCCCGGTTTTACGGCGTGCCCTACGAGCCGTTCCGGCAAGAGCGGGTCAAGTCGATGCATCTGCTGCGCAACATCAAGAAGGACTATGTACTGCAGGCCGGTTGGCTGCCGTTGGAGGAGACGCAGGAAGGCATCGTTATCCTGACAGTAGACCCGGAACAGGTGCGTGGTGCGCGGGTGGCCGACAACGTCTTTCCCGGCTCGAAGCTCTCCTTCCGGGTTACGACGCGGCGCGAGTTCGAAAAGACGGCGGAACAGTTGTTCGAGCAGGGGATGGACGATGCCTCGGTGTCGGACATGCTGTCTAGCATGGGCGACGATGAGCGCGAGGCGCCGTCGCAGGACGAAATTTCCGCGGCCGCCGACAACGAACTCGTCAAGCTGGTCAACAAGATCATCATCGAGGCGCATCGGCAGGGCGCATCGGATATCCATATCGAGCCGCGCCCGGGCAAGGAAAAAACGCTGATCCGTTTCCGCAAGGACGGCTCACTCGTGCCGTACATCGAGATCCCTGCGAGTTACCGCAACCCGCTGGTCACGCGCATCAAGATCATGTGCGACCTCGATATCTCCGAGCGCCGCAAACCGCAGGACGGCAAGATCCGCTTCCGCAAGTACGGGCCCTTGGATATCGAGCTGCGGGTCGCGACCATCCCGACCGCGGGCGGCATGGAAGACGTGGTGATGCGTCTGCTGGCCAACGGCGAGCCGCTGCCGCTGTCGGATCTGGGCATGTCGCCACGCAATCTCGAGCGCCTGCGCAACACGATCAACAAGCCCTACGGCATATTCTTCTGTTGCGGCCCAACCGGCTCCGGCAAGACCACCACGCTGCATTCGATCCTGAAAGAGCTCAACACGCCCGACACCAAGATCTGGACCGCCGAGGACCCGGTCGAGATCACGCAGCGCGGCTTGCGCCAAGTTCAGGTTAACCGTAAGGCCGGGCTGGATTTCGTTGCGGTAATGCGTGCCTTCCTGCGTGCCGACCCTGACGTCATCATGGTTGGCGAAATGCGCGACAAGGAAACCGTGACGATCGGCATCGAAGCCTCGCTGACGGGCCACCTCGTGCTCTCCACGCTGCATACAAACAGCGCGCCAGAATCGGTCGTGCGCCTGCTCGACATGGGCATGGACCCGTTCAACTTCGCTGACGCGCTGCTCGGCGTGCTCGCCCAGCGCCTCGCCAAGCGGCTTTGCAAGCATTGCAAGGAGGTCTACCACCCGGACGACGAAGAGTTGGCGGCCTTGGTCGCCGAATACTGCGAAGACATGCGCCAGACGCCCGAATTTCAGACAGATCCGGCGGCCGCCGAGGCGGCGCTACTCGCCGAATGGAAAGCGCAATTCGGTCACGAAGGGCAACTGCTGCTCTACCGAGCGAAAGGCTGCGAACACTGCACCGACGGCTACAAAGGCCGCGTCGGCCTACACGAAATGATGGTCGGCTCTGCCGAGGTCAAGCATCTGGTGCAGACACGCGCCCCGGTCTCGGAGTTGGTCACCGCTGCGCTAGCCGATGGTATGCGTACGTTGCGCCAAGACGGCATCGAGAAGGTGCTGCAGGGCGTGACCGACATGAAGCAGGTGCGGAAGGTGTGTATCCGGTGAGTGTTTGGTCGCAGCGCGGCAGTCGACGTGACGAAAATTGTCACCTGAAATCGCTGGCGCGCAGGGCGTTTGGCCGATTCGCCTTGTGGCGACGAGCACGGATGCCGGGCCGGCCGTTTCAATGACGCTGGCACGCAATCTGCTTGATGGTATCTGAGCGGTGTCCCCGCCCGAATTTCTCAACGAGGAGAACAGCATGAAAAAGATTCAACAAGGTTTTACCCTGATCGAACTGATGATCGTGGTCGCGATCGTTGGTATCTTGGCAGCAGTGGCGCTGCCGGCCTATCAGGACTACACCGTTCGTGCGAAGGTCAGTGAAGGTCTGGTGATGGCCGAAGCGATCAAGGCGGGCGTGGCCGAGTCCTTTGCTGCGGACGGCTTGGCGGGTGTGAAGACGTATGCGAAACAGGTTAACGATACCCCGCCGGCGTCGAAGTACGTCTCGAAGATCGAACTGGATGATAAGACCGGCGTCATCACCGTCACGTATAACGAAACTAATGTTGGCACGATTGCAGCTGGGTCGACTATCGTTCTGACGCCGTACTTGAACGCTGGCGGCGGGGCGGACCCCATCAAGCTTGGCGCCGCCGCTGCGGGCGACACGGGCACCGTTGACTGGGCGTGCGCTTCCGAGACCAACACGAACGCGGAAAACCGCGGTCTGGCGGACGCTGCGAAAGGTACCCTGAAGGCCCGCTTCGCTCCGGCCGAATGCAAGTAATGGCATGAACGCGTGAATCGCTGCAGTTCGGCGAATTCCCAGACAAAGGGCCGCGGAAGCGGCCCTTTGCTTTTGCCTTTTGGCGCTACGATCGAATTGTGATCTTGAGGGTATGATCCGGCTCGCGCGTAATTTCGATTTCACTTAAGGAAGGCAATGCGGTCGTTTCGTCTGAAGGCGCTCGCAATCCATCTGCTGTGCAGCGCTACGGTGCTGACGTTCGTCGTGGGTGCTCTGTATATCGGGTGGTATTACTCACCACTTTGGTATCTGATGGGCGCGTCGACGGTTGTTGGTGTGCTGATCATGGTGGACATGGGGCTCGGGCCGCTCGCGACCTTCGTCGTTGCGTCGCCGAAGAAACCACGTTCAGAGCTGCGTCGGGATATCGCGTTCATTGTTGTCTTGCAACTGGCGGCCTTGGGCTACGGCGTGCACGCCTTGTGGTCCATGCGGCCTTTGTTCCTGGCGTTTTCAGGCGATCGAGCTGCGGTGGTTGCTGCTGCTGGTATCGATGCCGCCGATGTTGATAGCGCGGCGTCCGCAGGGCAGACCGAGCTGCTTCCTTCGGTGACTCGGCGCCCGACCTGGGTCTGGGCCCCTCTCCCTAAAGATGAGGCTGCCCGCGCAAAGATCGCGTCGGGTGCCATCATGGGCGGCAAGGATGTCACTGAAATGCCGAAGTATTATCAGCCGCTGACGGCAGCAGGCGACGCGCTGCGGAGTCAGCTCATCCCAATGGATCGATTGCGGGCGCTCAAGTCTTTGCCTCGGGATGAATATGAGCTTCGCTTGTCCGCCTTGGGCCGCAATCCGGCCGACCTCGGTGCGCTGCCGATCGAGGGGCGGGCGCATGACGGCGCTGTGATCTTTGATAGAAAGACCCTTGAGCCCCTTGCCCTATGGCCGGTATCGGTTCTCTCCCTCGTCAGGCATTAACATACCGGTGCGGCGCGCACCACTTTTGGCTACTGCTTCGTGAATTTGCTTAGCAATAAGTTGGTGCGCCTCAGCGGCGCCGATTGGCTGTTGGCTTTGACGCTTGGGTTGCCGACACTGCTCGTTGCCCGCTCTACTCCGCAATCTGTCTTCTGGAATGAGTTCTTTGCCGCGGTGATGTTGCTGTGCGCGGCTGGTGCATATCGGGTATTTCGGCGCCGAATTGCCATCCCCGCCCTCGTTGCGGCGTTCGTTGCAATTGCATTTTTGGCCGCGGCGCTCGGTTTGGGCGACTTGCGAACGCCGTTCGCGGTCGGCTTTGCGTTGTATTGGGTGGTGTTCGTTGTGGCGTTCGCGCTGGGCGCACAGGTTGGCGATGACGCGCGGGTTCAAAAACAGGCGCATCCGTCGGCGCGCGTTGTTGCGGTCGGTTTTGTCCTTGTTGCGTGCTTGCAGTCCATCGTCGGCGCATTTCAAGTTGCCGATATTTCGTTCGGCGGGCTTGTTCTGCCGAAGGTGTACCGGCAGACCTACGGTAACGTGGGCCAGCCGAATCATTATGCGAGCCTGCTCAGCCTTGGCATTGTCGCAGCTTGGTATCTCGGTGTTTCCGGGTGTTTGCGAAGGGCTGCGGCTGCGGCCTTGATTCTCTGGCTGGCGTGCTCGCTTGCCGCATCGGCTTCTCGCGCCTGCTGGCTCTACTTCGCGTGCGTCGTGATGCTCGGAGTGTGGTCGGCTTATCGTGGTGACGCGTCGGCGCGAAAAGGGGCCCTCGCACTGGCCGGGGTCGGCATCGGAGTGCTGACGGTGCAGCTTGCAATCGCCAAAAGCGGTGCGCTGGAATGGGTTGGGCTAACCTCGTCCGTCGCGCGAGCGGCGGATGTGGGTTCCAACGGCCAGCGTCTTTACGATTGGTCGCTCGCTTTGTCGGCAATCAAATCGCACCCGTGGCTGGGTGTGGGGGTTGGCGGGTTTCACGGCTGGGCGGTTGAACAGATGCCTGCGACGTCGGCGGTGCCCTTCTCGAAGTTCGCCGAGCACGCCCACAATTTGCCCTTGCACCTTGCTGCGACGATGGGTTTGCCGTTTGCGCTGGTCTTTCTGGGGGCTGTCGGTTTGTGGTTGTTACGCCAGCTGCGCGCGCAAGTGCGCGCCGACCGGCTGTTTGCATTCAGCGGATTGGCGGTCATCGGCTTGCACAGCATGGTCGAATATCCGCTTTGGTACACCTATTTCGTGATTCCGGCAGGGCTGTTGTGTGGCCTCCTGGCCGCTTCTGATGCGCGGGTGCGGGTGGTTCGGTTGCCCGTGGCGGCTGCAAACGCGGCGTTCGTGGGCCTGGTTTTTGCGCTTGTGTGGGTGGCTCGCGATTATGTGATCGTGCAGCGCGCCTATGATGACTGGGCGACAGTCCGCAGCGTGGCGACAGCGGCAGATCGCGAGCGTATCCGGCGTGATGTCGGGCGGGTGCCCACGTGGTCAATCTTTGGTGACTATGCCCGCTCGCTTGCCTTGCAGACCTGGGCGCCCGATGTGGCGACGGCTGCGCAGATGGTGGCGCAGTGCGAGCCGGTGTTCAAGGCGCGCCCATCCTGGGGGCTGGGTACCCAGTGCTTGCTTGCGATGGGCATGGCGGGTGATCGGGCTGGCGTGGCGCGGATGTCACGGGTGCTTTGCGAGGGCTTTCCGCGCCACCACACGATGTTGCGCGACTGGGCAGCGGTGGCGGATGGGTATCGGCCGATCGTTTCGGTGCAATCCGAGAATTGTCTTCGCAAGCCGTGAGGGGGGAGGGCCGGTATACTGGCGCGTTGCACTCAAACGACGAGCGTACTGCGGTCATGGCTTTCCACGACAAGCGCGGGGTGTTGCCCCGTTTTCAGGCCGGAGAGCGGCTGAAAATTGAACTTGGCTGCGGCCCGAGCAAGATGGATCCGGCTGCGGTGGGCATCGATGCTCTGGATTTTGACGGTGTGGACCTCGTCGGCGACGTGTTCGAGGTGCTGGCCGCTTTGCCGGGCGAGAGTGTTGCCGCGTGCTATTCCGCACACTTTTTCGAGCATGTCGGCGATTTGTCTCGGCTGATTGATGAGCTGGGGCGGACGCTTGCGCCCGGAGCGGTGCTCACGGTGAAGGTGCCGCACTTCTCCAATCCGTACTTCTATTCTGATCCAACGCATAGCCGCCATTTCGGGCTCTACACGATGTCCTACTTTGCGCGCGACAGCTTGCTCAAGCGCAAGGTGCCAAACTACGGCCGCACCGCAGTGTTCGAGCTTGAGGCTGTGCGGCTTGGGTTCGATTCTCCGTTCCCGTTCCGTGGCTTGCTCAAGCGATTGATCGGCCCGTTCTTCAATCTGGCCACGTGGTTGCAGGAGTTCCACGAGGAAAACCTCTGCTATTTGCTGCCTTGCTACGAAGTCGAGTATCGACTGCGTCGCATTTGAGCTGGCGATGTCGCTGCGTTCGAGTCTCGCGTACTTCGTTTTCCGGGGGGCATCGGGTGCGCTCGCGGTTCTGACCGTTTCCGTATTTGCACGCTTGCTCGGCCCAGAGGGTTACGCGCGCTGGACGCTGGCGGTCGCCGTCAGTGGATTCATTGCCGGCGTGTTGGTTCAGCCGATTCATTCGGCGCTTGCCCGTTTCTTGCCGCGCCCCGGGGGGGCGGCGTTTGTAGGCACCTTGGGCCGTCTGCTGCTTATCACGGCGGGCGTCGTCGTCCTGCTCGCGCTTGCGCTCGGGATTGCTTCGCCACACTGGTTGCAGACGGGCGTGGTGGGGCTGGCGCTTGCACTGGGTTTGTCTCAGGCTGGCTTTGATTTTTCGGCACAACACTGTGCCAGCACGCTGCAGGCCCGTCGCTACGGGCGCCTTTATCTGTGTAAAGCGATCATTGCGCTGATCGCAGGGGGCGTTGCCTTGCTGCTGGGTTGGGGGGCTGAAGGCGCGGTTGCGGGTACCTGCTTGGGTTTTCTGTGTGCCACAGCGCTGTTTGGCCGCTTGGCCTGGCTGGAGGTGGCGCAAGGGCGTTTCGATGTTGCAAAACTCCCTGAAGTGCGTGCGTATGCTTTGCCAGTGATGTTCGCTTTGCTGACCGGCGCGCTGCTGCAGTGGGGCGACCGACTCGTGCTCGCCGCGAATGTCGCGCCGGCGCAACTCGGCGCGTACAGCGCAGCGGGGGACCTTGCCCAACAAGGGTTCGGGCTGCTCTTCAGCGCATTTCATCTCGCGTGGTTTCCGCGCCTGATCGCGCAGTGGGAGGCGGGTAGCCACGCGTTGCAGGCGCAGGTGAACCGCTATGCGCAACTGTCATTGCTTGTGATGGTTCCCGCAGCACTGGGATTCGCGCTGGTTGCGCACGATTTGGCTGACGTGCTGCTGGGTGCGGCGTTCCGCGCGGATGCGGCGAAGGTAATGCCTTGGCTTGCGCTGGCCGCGTTGCTAGGCGGCATGCGCTCCTATCTGTTCGACTTGCCGCTGCACCTTGCGCAGCGCATGGGTACGCAGAGTCTGATTGCGGGCGGTTGTGCGGTGTTGGGCGTTTCGCTGAACCTGCTGCTGGTGCCACGTTACGGAATTGAGGCGGCCGCGCTCGTGGCGGTGCTCGCGCAGGCAGGCGGCTGCTTGGCAAGTTACTGGGTTAGTCGGCATACCCTGAGCCCGCAGTGGGCGACCAAGGACTTGCTGGTGGTAGCGGGTGCGGCGGCCGCGATGGCGCTCGCGGTTTTCCTGGTGCCGATCAGCGGTGCGCTGGGGCTGTGTATCAAGGTCTTGCTTGGTGCAGCCGTGTATTGCGCAGTCGTGCTTGCGACGGATCTTGCGGGCCTGCGCCACTTGATTGCTGCTCGCCTGCCTCTTTTCAGGCGGCACTCGTGATGCAGCCGCTCCGCGCCGTGGCATTCACGCAAGGGATCAATGTTCCCTCTGCGCGATTCCGCGTTCGTCAGTATCTGCCGCAACTTGCTGAAGCTGGCGTTTCGTTACAGGAGCGCCCAGCGCGCTTTGGTAGCTATCCACCAGAGTCTCTTATACAACGCCTGCCTTGGCTGGGCATCACGCTGGCCGAGCGGGCCTACGCCGCTGCGACCGCGAACGCTGCGGATGTGGTGATGTTCCAGCGCGAGATGGTGTCGACGCTCGCTTTACCTGAATACTTGTGTCGCGCGCCAACCGTGTTTGATGTGGACGATGCAATCTGGCTCACGCAGCGTGCCGGGCTGGTCGATCGCCTTGCAGCACGCGCTCGGCTGGTGCTGTGCGGCAACGAATACATTGCCGACCATTTTGCGCGACAGGCCCGCGTCGAGATATTGCCGACGGGCGTGGACACGGACGTCTGGCAGCCGGGTGATCGGGATGCGTGGCCGGTGATCGTGTGGTCCGGCAGTTCGGCTGGGTTGCCGTATCTCTATGAGATCGAGGAGGCTCTGGCTGGCGCATTGGCGGCTGTTCCGCAAGCGCGGTTGCGCGTGGTGTGCAACGCGCCCCCTGTGTTTGCATCGCTTGACCCCGATCGGATTGAGTTCATTCCTTGGTCCCCCCAGCGCGAGGTCGCCGCGGTGCAGTCGGCATGGGTCGGGTTGATGCCGATGCCGGATACGCCTTGGACCCGTGGTAAGTGCAGTTTCAAAATGCTCACCTACCTTGCGTGCGGCGTGCCAGCCGTGGCGTCGCCGTGGGGCATGAATCGCAAGGTGATCGACGGCGGCGGCGCTTGGGGCGCAGTCACGAGTGATGACTGGACAGACGCGCTGGTGATGCTGATGCGTGAGCCTGAAGTGGGTGCTGCTGCCGGTGTTGCGGGGCGAGAACAAGTGGTAAGCCGATACGCTACGGCGAAGCTGGGTCACCAGTTGGCGGCCTTTTTGCGAGAGGCCGCTGCTTGATGACGCCCAGTGCTGCATTTAATCTCCAGCACTTTGCATTGCGGGATGGGACGGTATGTGCGGCATAGCGGGCTTTTGGAGCGTCTCGGCGCCGTCTGAGGTGCTTGGCGCGATGGCCCGCTCGATGGGGGAGGCGATCGCTCACCGGGGCCCCGACGGGCGTGGCGAATGGGCCCTGCCGGATATCGGGCTGGCGCTCGCGCATCGTCGGCTTGCGATCATCGATCTGACCGAGGCCGGGTTTCAGCCGATGCACGCAGCATCTGGCCGCTGGACCATCGTGTTCAACGGCGAGATATACAACTACCTTGTCGTACGCGCGGAGCTTGAGCGCGCTCGGGGCGGGGTGACTTGGCGCGGACACTCGGATACGGAGCTTCTGATCGAGGCGCTGGATTACTGGGGCGTTGAAGAAACGCTCTCTCGATGCGATGGCATGTTTGCTTTCGCCGCTTGGGACCACGCGGTTGGCCGTTTGATTCTCGCCCGCGACCGCCTGGGTGAGAAGCCGCTTTACTACGGCAGCATGCCCGATGGTGCGTTTCTGTTCGGTTCCGAACTTCGCGCGCTGTATGCCCATCCGTCTTGGCGTGGGCAGATTGACCGTGATTCTCTGGGGCTGCTGATGCACTACAACAGCATCCCGGCGCCCTGGTCGATCTGGCAGAACGTTCACAAGTTGCCACCCGCGCATTGGCTTGAAGTGCGTGATCGCCGCGCCAGCACGCCGCGCGCATATTGGTCGCTTCGTGATGTGATGCTGGCCGGTGAATCAAGTCGTATGGCGCCTCCGGGGGCAGACGAGCCCTGGGTCGATCGGCTGGAAGCGGTGCTGGGCGAGGTCGTTGAGCAGGAGATGCTCTCCGACGTGCCGCTCGGCGCGTTCCTGTCCGGCGGCATTGATTCATCGCTCGTGGTCGCGATGATGCAGCAGCGCACCACGCGGCCGGTAAAGACCTTCACGATCGGTTTTCGCGAAGATGCTTTCGATGAGGCCCGCTATGCCCGCGAAGTAGCCGCACACCTTGGCACGGACCACCGCGAGTTTTATTTCAGCGGTCGCGACGCACTGGATGTCGTGCCACGGGTGGCCGATCTTTACGACGAGCCGTTCTCGGACTCGTCGCAGTTGCCGACTTGGCTCGTGTCTCATTTTGCCAGGCAGCACGTCACCGTCGCCCTTTCCGGCGATGCGGGCGACGAATTGTTTGCGGGATACACGCGTTACTTGGTCGGCGATGGGTTCTGGCGTACTGCTTCGCGCGTGCCGTATCCGCTGCGGCGGGCGATCGCGGCCGGACTCAGCCTTGTGCCAAGCAGCGCGTGGGACGCGCTTGGCCATGGGCTCGGGCCTCTGTGCCCACGTTTGATGCGCAATTCACCCGGGGACAAGTTCGGTCGTATCGCGCGCATGTTGCGTGAGCGGTCGCCCGCTGGTTTCTATGACGAGTTGATCTCGCACTGGAAGGATCCGGCGTTGCTGGTGCCGGGTGCGCGCTTGCCCTCGCTGGATGCGGCCGAATTGGCTGCGCGCGCCGGACGCAGCGACATCGAATTCATGCAGGCGCACGACACGCTTGCCTATTTGCCCAACGATATCCTGGTCAAGGTCGATCGTGCTGCGATGGCAGTGAGTCTGGAAACGCGCGCGCCCTTTCTGGATCGCCGCGTTGTCGAATTCGCTTGGACGGTGCCGGAGTCTCTCAAGGTAAGGCAGGGCAAGGGCAAATGGCTGATGCGCGAGCTTCTTGCGCGGCACGTTCCGCGACCGCTCTTCGAGCGGCCGAAGCAAGGCTTTGGTATTCCGCTTGGCGCATGGCTGCGAGGGCCATTGCGTGAATGGGCGGAGTGTCTGTTGTCTCCCTCTGCGTTGGCGGACAGCGGGCTGTTCGATCCGGCGCCGATTCGGCGCAAGTGGGAGGAGCATCTGCGGGGCCAGGCTGCATGGCACTACTATCTGTGGGACGTCCTCATGTTCCAGGCGTGGTACCAGCGTTACCGTTCGCAGGTGTCTTGAACGATGCGGGTGGTGCTTTTCGCCAATACCGATTGGTTCCTCTGGAACTTCAAGCTGCCGCTCGCGCGTGCGCTGCGGGCCGCGGGCCATGAGGTTATCCTACTGAGCCCGGCGGGCGATTTCGGGGCGCGTTTGCGCAACGAGGGCTTTGATTGGCGCGCCTTCGCGTTATCGCGCTCAGGCATTCATCCGCTGGAGGAGGCGCGCGCGATGCGTCGCCTGCTGGCGCTGTATCGCGCGATACGGCCGGAT
>JAJZLD010000327.1 GCA_021803785.1 Pseudomonadota bacterium
GCGCTCCGGGCTACGCCCCGCGCGCCGACCACGGCAACCCGGAATCAACCGAATACCTGATCAATCCTTTTGCACAACTTGACGCACACAAACCGGCACGCCGCCGTGAGGCATGGCTGCGCCCGATCAGTACGCACGTCATCCAAGTGGGCTAGCGTGCGGCCCATGTCGATACTGAAGTCACCGCTCTGCGCCCTGCTTGCTGCCTTGCTCGCCGGCGCCGTCCTCGCCGGGCCGACCATTGCGGCCGAGTCGGTGACGGTTCGCATCGCATCACTCGAATGGCCGCCTTACACCGGCGAGATGCTGCCGGACGGCGGCTTCGCGGTCGCGCGCTTGCGCGATGCCTATGCGGCGGTCGGCGTGCAACTGCAGATTGAATACTTGCCGTGGTCCCGCGCAGTGATGGCGGCGCGCCGAGAAACTGCTCGCCGAAGGCTTGCGTCGGCTGGAAGCCGCCGCGCCCGCAAGCCCGCGGCGCTGACACGCAAGGGGGCTTGCCGATCAAGCAGCCTGCGCGGTGTTATGCGACTGCAGCAGATCGGCCGTCGCGTGCAGGCCCTGCTGCAACGCCCGCGCCTGCGCGGTCAGCCCTTTTCGATCGACCAGCGAGGCGTCCGCCCCGGCATCGAGCAGACACTGCACAGCGGCATCGCGCCCGTACATCGCGGCCTCGTGCAGTGGCGTCCAGCCATTCACGCAGGCCACATTCACCTTGGCGCCGTCCGCCAGCAAGAGCGCGACCACCTGCGTCCAGCCGTTACGCGCCGCCCAGTTGAGCGGGCTGGACTGATACACGTTGCGCGCATTGACGTTCGCACCCGCCGCGATCAGTGCGGTCACCAGCGCGGCGTGACCATCGCCCGCCGCCCAGAACAAGGCGGTGCTGCGTTCCGAGTCGGTTGCGTCGGGCATTGCGCCGGCGGCCAGCAGGCGCTGCGCAATGCGCAAATGGCCGTGACAGGCGGCGCCGTGAAGCGCGCGCCGGCCAAAGCGGTCGGCCGAATTGACGTCGGCGCCGGCGGCCAGCAGTAAACCCACCAGCGCCTCGTTGCCCGACTGGGCCGCGAGCTGTAGCGCGCTCTGGCGGAATTCGTCGAGCAGGTTGACGTCCTCCCCCGCGGCCAGCAGACGTTGGACTTCCTCGGTGTTACCGCGTTCGGCTGCGCTGTGCAAGGCGGTCATGATGCCCTCGCTCGGGTTGCGTGGTTGCGAACGGGCAAGGGCATACCACCATGGCCCCCAAGCCCTGATCCGACATTACCGATCGCGGAGCGAATTGCCGCCTTGTCATGCCGCAATGTTTTCAAATCGAATTGCGTGCAGGCACAAACAAAAAGCCCGGCACAGGGCCGGGCTTTGGGTACGGCAAGCAGTCGGGGCGCTTATTTTTCGACGAAGGCGTGTTCGATCACGTAGTCGCCGGGCTCGCCAATGCGCTTGGACATCTTGAAGCCGCGACGGTCGAGCAGCTCGCGCGAATCCTTCAGCATCGCCGAGCTGCCGCAGATCATGACGCGATCGACAGCCGGATCGAGCGGTGGCAAACCGATGTCCTCGAACAGCTTGCCGGACTCGATCAGATCGGTCAGGCGGCCCTGGTTGCGGAATGGCTCGCGCGTCACCGTCGGGTAGTAGATCAGCTTCTCGCTGACCAGCTCGCCGAGAAACTCGTGCTGCGGAAGCTCATGCTCGATGTAGTGCTGGTAGGCCAGCTCGGACACCGTGCGCACGCCGTGGATCAGCACGATCTTCTCGAACTTGTCATACACATCCAGATCGCGGATCACGCTCATGAACGGTGCAAGGCCGGTGCCGGTGGAAAACAGGTAGAGGTGCTTGCCCGGCAGCAGATCGTGCAAAACCAGCGTGCCAGTGGGCTTGCGCGACACCAGGATGTCGTCGCCGGGCTTGATCTGCTGCAAGCGCGAGGTCAGCGGGCCGTTCGGCACCTTGATGCTGAAGAACTCGAGGCTTTCCTCGTAGTTGGCGCTGGCGATCGAGTAGGCGCGGGTCAGCGGGCGTCCCTCCACCTCCAGCCCCATCATCACGAACTGGCCGTTCTCGTAACGCAGCGCACGATCGCGGGTGGTGGTGAATGAGAACAGCGTGTCGTTCCAGTGGTGCACGCTGAGTACTTTTTCGGTGATGTAGGCCGCCATGGTCGCAACTGGGCAAAATATTCGGAAGGCCTGCATTGTACGAACGCACTGCAGCATCAGCGCGACCAGTTGGGTATAAGTGACAACAAAAAAGTAATAAAACAAGGCCTTGTTAGCCGCATGGGTAATAAGGCACCCCACCCGAAACGGGGGAAAGCATGAATGAAGCGCGTTTTGCGAAGACCCCGCAGCCGCCCTATTGGGCGGTGATCTTCACCAATCAGCGCAGCGCAACCGACACCGGCTATGCCGACATGGCGGCACGCATGGTTGAGCTGGCGTCACAGCAACCCGGATTTCTGGGCCTGGAGAGCACGCGTGACGCCGACGGCCTGGGCATCACGGTGTCGTACTGGGAAAGCGAGCAGGCGATCGCCGACTGGAAAACGAACGCTGAACACCAGATCGCCCGCAGCATGGGGCGATCGGCGTGGTACGCCGGCTTCGAGGTGCGAGTGGCACGCGTCGAGCGTGCCTATTCGATGCGACGCGACGACACCTGAGCCGCGTCAGACCACCAGCGGCGCCTCGTCCATCAGCGCGATCTGCTCGCGCAGGCCGAGGATCTGGTCCTGCCACCAGCGCTGCGTGGCAAACCACGGGAAGGCAGCCGGGAAGGCGGGGTCGTCCCAACGACTGGCGATCCACGCGGCGTAGTGCAGCAGGCGCAGTGTTCGCAGCGCCTCGATCAGGTTGAGCTCGCGCGGATCGAAGTCGGCAAAGTCCTCGTAGCCGGCGAGTACATCGCACAGCTGCCGCTGCTGATCGGCGCGCTCGCCGGACAGCAACATCCACAGATCCTGAATCGCCGGCCCGCTTCGCGCGTCATCGAAGTCAACGAAGTGCGGTCCCTCGTCGGTCCACAGGATGTTGCCGGCGTGGCAGTCGCCGTGCAGGCGAATCGTGGCGACATCGCCGGCGCGCTCATAGCAACGGCGTACCCCGGCGAGGGCATGGTCCACCGTGGTCGTCCAGCTCTCCAGCAGATCGCGTGGCACGCAGTCATGCGCGGCGATCCAGTCGCGCGGGCCTTCGCCAAAGCTGGCGATGCTCAGCGCCGGCCGATGCGCGAAAGCACGCGTCGCACCGCGGGCATGGATACGGCCGAGAAAACGGCCAATCCATTCCAGCACCTTCGGGTCATCGAACTCGGGCGCGCGGCCACCGCGGCGCGGGAACAGCGCAAAGCGAAAGCCCCCGTGTTCATGCAGCGTGCGGCCCGCGAAGGCGAGCGGCGCCACCACCGGAATCTCGGCCTCCGCCAGCTCGATCGAGAATGCGTGCTCTTCGAGGATCTGTTCGTCGCTCCAGCGTTCAGGCCGATAGAATTTGGCGACCAGGGGCGCCTCATCCTCGATCCAAACCTGCCAGACACGGTTTTCGTAGCTGTTGAGCGCAAGCAGGCGACCGTCTGCGCGCAAGCCGACGGACTCGACCGCATCGAGCAGCGTATCGGGCGTGAGACGGGAATATGGGTGCGCGGCGTCGGGCGTCATGGTGAATCCGGTTGCTGTGAGCTCACACCTTACCACCCGGCCTGCTGCACACCAGCACCCAGGGGTGTTTGGTATCGGCTGCGACAAGCGTCTCTCGCCTTCTCTCGCGCGGGCTCCCGGCGTTCATGTGCCACGCACGCCGCGGTAG
>JAJZLD010000328.1 GCA_021803785.1 Pseudomonadota bacterium
AACTACAAGACCGTGCGCTACCCCGGCCACCAGTACCTGATGGACTTCCTGATCAACGGGCTGAAGATGGGCCACAGCCTTGAGCGCCGCCACGAGCTGCGCGAGATCATGGAATCCGCCCTGCCGATCACCAAGCAGGATGTAGTGCTGGTGTATTGCGCGGTATCCGGCTGGAAGGATGGCCACTACTGGCAGGAAACCGACGCCCGGAAGATCTACCATCAAAATCTGTTCGGCGAAGCGTGGAGCTCGATTCAGCTCACCACCGCGGCCGGCGCCTGCGCCGCGGTCGATCTGCACCGTGAGGGCCGCTTGCCGAACAAGGGTTTCGTGCGGCAGGAGCAGGTTGACCTCGAACACTTCCTGGCCAACCGTTTCGGCCGCTACTACTCCACCGAATCGCATCACGCTGAACGCGTGACGCTTTGAGGACTACGCTGCATGACTGACAACACCCTGCCGGTGCTCGCCGGCGTTCAGCCGCCGGTGCGCGGCTCCACCTACCCCGCCGCCATCATCGACGGCGAAGCACGCTTCCCGGAAGGTGCGCCCACCCGCGCGCTCAAGAGCCCGCTCGATGGCGCCTCGCTGGGCAGCCAGTTGCTGGCCGACGCGGCACTCGCGGCCGAGGCGGTCGAGCGCGCCCAAGCGGCCTTCATCGCCTGGCGCACAGTGCCCGCGCCTCGGCGCGGTGAGCTGGTACGCCGCATTGGAGAAGCGGTGCGCCAACACAAACGCGAACTCGCCCGCATCATCACGCTGGAGGCGGGCAAGATCCCGGCCGAAGCCGAAGGCGAGGTGCAGGAGTGGATCGACATCTGCGAGTTCGCCGTCGGGTTGTCGCGCCAATTGCACGGCCTCACCATCGCCAGCGAGCGGCCGGACCACCGGATGATGGAACAGTGGCTGCCGCTCGGCCCGGTCGGCGTGATCACGGCGTTCAACTTCCCGGTGGCAGTGTGGGCGTGGAACGCCATGCTCGCCTTCGTCTGCGGCGACTCGGTGATCTGGAAGCCGTCAGAGAAAACGCCGCTCTGCGCGCTCGCCGTGCAAACGCTAGTTGGGCAGGCGATTGCGTCGATGGATGAAGCGCCAGCGGGTTTGTCGCAACTCGTTGTGGGCCTCGCCGATGTGGGCGAGGCGATCGCCGCGGACACACGGGTACCGCTTGTCTCGGCGACCGGCTCGGTACGCATGGGCAAGCGTGTCGCGGCCACGGTGGGCGCACGGCTTGGCCGCAGCCTGCTGGAACTGGGCGGCAACAACGCGATGATCGTCACACCCTCGGCGCGGCTGGATCTTGCGCTCCGCGCCATCGTTTTCGCCGCCGCGGGTACTGCTGGCCAGCGTTGCACCACGCTGCGCCGCCTGATCGTGCACGAATCGGTGCTGCCCGAACTGATGCCCAAGCTGATCAAAGCCTATGAGAGCCTGCCGGTGGGCGATCCGCGCGTGCCAGGCACGCTGGTCGGGCCGCTGATCGACGCCGCCGCTTTCGAAGCGATGCAACTCGCGCTGGACGACGCAAAAAACCAGGGCGGCCGGATCGTTTGCGGCGGAAAGCGCATCACCGACAACCTGCCGACCGGCGGCTTCTACGTGCAACCGGCCATCGTCGAAGTGCCCGGCAACATCAAGGTTGTCTGCCATGAGACCTTCGCCCCGATCCTTTACGTGATGCCCTACCGCGAATTGGACGAAGCGATCGCGCTGAACAACGGGGTGCCGCAAGGCCTATCGTCCGCAATCTTTACCGAACGCATGCAGGAGGCAGAACGCTTCATGGCGGCGGCCGGTTCGGATTGCGGCATTGCCAACGTGAACATCGGCACCTCGGGCGCCGAGATCGGCGGCGCCTTCGGCGGCGAGAAGGAGACCGGCGGCGGCCGCGAGTCCGGATCCGATTCGTGGAAAGCCTACATGCGCCGCACCACGAACACGATCAACTACGGCGATGCGCTGCCCTTGGCACAAGGGATCCGCTTCGACGTCTGAAGCGTAGGAATCACCCAGTAGCACCTGTAGTTTCGGGGTCGCCATTACGGCGGCCCCTTCTTTCTTTTACGATGCCAGTTTTGCCTGGATGCACTCCACGTGCGCAAGAAGCTGATCATCAGCATTGCAAGCCTGTTGCTGGGCCTCGACAGCGTGCATGCGAGCATCGCTGATGATGGCGCCTTGCCCGGCGACTGGCACCGCATTGCGCTGACCGGTGACAAACGCCCGACCGAGTACCGCCTCGAACACGATGGTGGCAAAGTGGTGATTCACGCCCATGCGGCATCGGCCGCGCTCGCGCTGGCACACGAACCGCCTGTGGACTGGATCAAACGGCCGATCATCCACTGGCGATGGAAGATCTCCCATCCGCTGGAGCATGCGGATAACCGTGTCGGTACTCGCGAAGACGCGGCAGCACGAATGGTGCTGAGTTTTGATGGCGATCGAAATTCGCTCGGGCTGTTCGACCAAGCCGCGCTCGCCATCGGCAGCCAACTCGCCGGTCGCGAAATGGCCTACGCCACGCTGATGTACATCTGGTCAAACCGCGACCCGATCGGCACCGTGATCGACAATCCCCACACCAGCCGCGTGAAGATGATCGTCGTGGCCAACGGCCCGGGCGGCGTGTGGCAGATCGCTACGCGCAACTGGGCCGAAGACTATCGGCGCAGCTTTGGCGAGAGCCCTGTCCGCCTGACCAGCTATGGCGTGCTCACGGATACCGATAACACCGGCGAGACGGTGGACGCATGGTACGGCGACATCGGCTTCGACGAACGCTAACCACGCACGCCCCGATCACTGCAACTGCCGCACCGACGAGATGCGGTCGTTCATGCCGACTGCTGCCATGTTTCTTACCTCGCCATAAAGCACCACGCAGCAGCCGCTGAAATTGGCGTATTCATAAAGCAACGCCGCATCGGGATCGTCCCATCGCCATTGCCGCCGACGTTGCCCCATTTGTTTACGCCCGCTTCACGTCCACCGAGTCGGCGGAGCGAGGAGATACCAGCCAACTGGGCTGACTTGCATACGATGCCACTTCGGCTCATCTTAGCCCCGTGGCTGTTTGCTGCCCAAACGATCGCAGAATAAGCGTGCGCGGACGCTGCATTGGCGTGCAGGGCGAATTTGCTGCGGCGCAGAATTGATCCAGCGCATGGCCCCCTGAGCTTCGAGCGCTAGGCTTGCGGATCACGTAGCATCGGCACCAGGTATTCGGGGGGGGGACATGAGCAAGGCAATCGAACGAATCGGCAACATCACGGTGGGCCATGTCGGCCTCGGCGGACACGGCGGCGGTATTGGAAGCATCCGCACGCTGGTAAACGACGGCGATACGGTAATGGTGAGGCCGCTCGGCAATCTCGCAGTGCGCTTCCTCGGCGTGGATACGCCAGAAATCAGCCTTCCACTGCCCGGCTCCAGTGCCTTCGTGCGTACCGACCATCCGGCATGGGAAGCGTTTCTGAGTGATCCGTTCGCGCCGCATCTGCCTCCGATCGACCTCGACCCGAGCCTGCGTGACTATATCGCGGCGCGCGTCGGGCCGGGCTGCGCCACCAATCACCACCGTCACGCCGAGGCCGCTGAACGCGGGCTCGAAGGCGAAATCGCGTCGGATCTCGCCAGCACCGGCCTGACGCCGGATGCGTTCCGCTTCTATCTGCGCTTTTCGCGCGAAGTGATGGACAGCTACGGCCGCCTGCTCGGCTGGATCAACCGGGAAGATGCCTCGGACGATCGCCCGCCCACCTACAACCACCGCATGATGCCGATGCTACGTGATCCGCAAGCC
>JAJZLD010000329.1 GCA_021803785.1 Pseudomonadota bacterium
TCGACCCACCCCAGCTTGTGAGCATGGCGCGCCGCGCCGGCCAGGGCGCAGCATGAATACCAGTGGAGGCAAGCATGGTTGACGCCAACATGCAGATGACGGTCGCGCAGGAAGGGCGTGTGGTGGCAGGCGAATTCCTGACCTTCACGCTGGGCGGCGAGGAATACGCGATCGACATCCTGAAGGTTCAGGAAATCCGCGGCTACGACGCGGTAACGCGCATCGCCGGTGCGCCGGAATTCATCAAGGGTGTCATCAATCTGCGCGGCATCATCGTGCCGATCGTGGATTTGCGGATCAAGTTCAAAGCGGGCACCGCGGAATTCACGCCCTTCACCGTGGTGATCATCCTCAATGTTGGGGCGCGGGTAGTCGGCGTGGTGGTTGATGGCGTGTCGGACGTGCTGACCCTGGCACCCGAACAGATACGCCCTGCGCCGGAGTTCAGCTCCGCGATCCGCACCGAGTACATCGTCGGCCTCGCTTCGGTGGCAGAGCGCATGCTGATCCTGCTCGACATCGAACGCCTGATGAGCGCCAGCGAGATGGCGCTTGTTGACGAAGCCATTCTCTGACGCACCGACACACGATCCGACCGGAGCGCTGACATGCAAGCCCTGCTCAAACCCTCTCTCGCGTTGATGAACCGGCTGAATGTGCCGCGCAAGTTCGCGCTGATCGGCGTGATCGTGCTGTGCGCGCTCGGATTCCTCGTCTGGCAGGTGGATCGATCGCATCGAGGCGGATCTGCACTTCGCGCGCACCGAGTCGCTCACGGCGCACTACTTCCTGCCGGCTCGCCAGATGATGGAGGGCGTGCAGGTTCACCGCGGTCAGGCGCGCCAGCTGATCGGTGGCAATGAAAGCGCCCGGCCCAAGCTCAAGGACGCCGCCGACAAGGTTGAAGCGGCGATCAAGGCAGCGGATGCGGTGATTGCACACGAAGGCCCGCAGTACGGGCTCGACGATGCCTGGGGCAAGCTCAAGGCGCATTGGGCGGATGTGCGCGCCAAGGCGATCACGGTCTCTGCGGCGGACAGCGTGAAGCTGCATACCGAGCTGATCGGTGAGATCAATGCGTTCATGACGCTGATCGCGGACAACACGAACGCCACGCTGGATCCGGAGGCCTCGACCTACTACCTGATGACGATCTTTACCGATCGCGCGCCGGACATCGTGGAAGCGCTCGGTCGGGCGAGAGCGCGCTCGGTCTCGGCTGTGCTGGCCAAGCAGGTGACGGTGAGTGACCGCGTCGAACTGGAAACGATGCTCGCGCTATCCGATCAGAGTCTCTCGGTGATGCAGGCCTCTATCGAGAAGGCGGCGAAGTTCGATGACACGGGTACGGTCTCACGCGATGTGGAGCCAAGCGTCAAGGCCTTCAAAACCAAGGCCGACGTATTCCGGCAGGAGGTGCGGCGTCTGCTCTCGGCCGATAAGGTGGATGAGAGCCCGGACGCGCTTTGGGCCTTGTCGACCGAGGCCCTGCAGGCCGGTTACGCAGTGATGGACGCGGCGGCCAAGGCGTTTGACGACGCCATCGATATTCGCGTCGCTCGCCTTGAGCGCGAGCGCAACACCACCTTCGTGCTGGCCGCTTTGGCGGTGCTGCTGGCGCTGTACCTGTTCCTTGGCTTCCGGTCCGGTATGTTGCGTGCGATCGACATGATCCAGAACGGTGTGCGGCGTATTGCGCAGGCCGATCTATCGAGCAACGTCGAGGTTTCGTCGCGCGACGAGTTTGGCGAGATCGCCGCAACGCTCAACACCATGCGAGCGCAGTTGCGCCAGAAGATCGAGAGCGATCAGGCGCTTGCTGCCGAGAACTTGCGTATCCGCAATGCGCTGGACAAGACCTCCACCAACGTGATGCTCGCAGACAACGACGGCAAGATTCTCTACTGCAACGAGTCCGTCGTGACGATGCTCGGTGGTGTCGAGAACGAGCTGCGCAAGGTGTTGCCGCAGTTCCGGGCGCAGGAGATCGTTGGCCGCAACTTCGATGAGTTTCACCGTAACCCATCGCACCAGCGCAATCTTCTCGGTGCGCTGCGTGGCAAACATGTCGCCGATATCAAGGTTGGCCCGCTCAGCTTCCGGCTGACTGCCAACCCGATCATGGACAGCACCGGTCGCCGGCTTGGCACGGTGATCGAGTGGCTCGACCGCACGGCCGAGGTCAGGGCCGAGGAGGAACTCGCCGAGCTGTTGCGTGCCGCACTCGCCGGCGACTTCTCACAGCGCCTGACGGTGGCAGATAAAGAGGGCTTCTTCCGGAAACTGGCGGAGGCGCTTAACCAGTTGCTCAGCGTTGTATCCGGTGGGCTTGAGGATGTGGCGGGCGTACTCAACGCGATCTCGCAAGGCGACCTTACGGTGCGCATTCAGAACGACTATCAGGGCATGTTTGGCCGCCTCAAGGAGGATACGAACCAGACCGTCGATCGCCTGAACGCGGTGCTGAGCCAGATCCGCGAGGCGAGTGACGCCGTGAATACCGCCGCGCAGGAAATCGCCGCCGGCAATTCGGATCTCTCCAGTCGCACCGAGGAACAGGCTTCAAGCCTTGAAGAGACGGCCTCCAGCATGGAAGAACTGAACGCCACGGTGCGTCAGAACGCGGAAAATGCTGCGCAGGCGAACCGCCTCGCGTCGCAGTCGAACGCGGTGGCGCAGGAGGGTGGCGCCAAGGTGCGCCAGATCGTCACGACGATGGATGCGATCCAGTCCAGCGCAACCAAGATCGCAGACATCATCGGCGTGATCGATTCGATTGCGTTCCAGACCAATATCCTTGCGCTCAACGCCGCGGTCGAAGCCGCGCGGGCGGGTGAGCAGGGGCGCGGTTTCGCGGTGGTCGCCTCGGAGGTGCGCAACCTTGCCCAGCGCAGCGCGCAAGCCGCGAAGGAGATCAAGGGCCTGATCGCCGACAGTGTGGACAAGGTTGGCGAAGGCGTGCGCGAGGTGCGCGATGCGGGCGCCACGATCAACGAGATGGTGAGCAACTTTGCCGAACTCGCCCGGTTGGTGACGGACATCTCCCAGGCAAGCCGGGAGCAATCCACCGGTATCGATCAGGTCGCCGCCGCCGTGGGCCAGATGGATGAAGTGACGCAGCAGAACGCGGCACTGGTGGAGCAGGCGGCGGCCGCAGCCGAGAGCCTGGAGGAACAGGCGAGGATGCTGGCGAGTTCAGTGGCCGCCTTCCGGCTTGACCCTGGCGCCGGCTACCAGGCGCCAATCACCATTGCGCAGGCGCCGGTCCATGCTGCACCGGTGCGCACCCCGGCAATCGCTCGTACGCCGGTGGCGCCAAAGGGCGCCGCGAAGCCGCGCAAGCAACCGGCAAGCGCTGAGTCCGAGTGGCAGGAATTCTGAGCCGTGTGAGCGGCCAATGAGATACGGCATAAAGGGGAGACAGCCTCCATGCGCATCAACACGCCGGTGACCGACCGCGAGGTCGAGCTCAGTGTCGACACGATGATCGTGTCGAAGACCGATACGAAGGGCCGCATCACCTACATCAACCGCGACTTCATCGACATCAGCGGCTTCACCGAGGCCGAACTGATGGGGCAGCCGCACAACATCGTGCGTCATCCGGATATGCCGCCGGAAGCCTTCGACGATTTGTGGAAGTGCCTCAAGGCCGGGCGTCCCTGGATCGGCATGGTGAAGAACCGCTGCAAGAACGGCGATTACTACTGTGCGTAGAAAGCCTCTGCCGCCTGAATCTGCTCGCGGCTCGCCTTGCGACGAACCGACATATAGCCGGTGAT
>JAJZLD010000330.1 GCA_021803785.1 Pseudomonadota bacterium
TCCAACACCGGATTCGGTGCCGTCTGCCCGAGCCCGCAATGGCTTAGCGCGCGCGTTACGCGGCCGGTCTCTTCAATCTCGACAAGATCTGCTGCGCTCGCGTGGCCGTCGGCTACCTTGTCGACCAGTTGCCGCAGAACCGTCGTGCCAACACGGCATGGTGTGCAAAAACCGCATGACTCATGCTGGAAAAAGCGCGCGAAGTTCTGCACCACGGCGATCACATCGCGACTCCAGTCAAACACCATCAGCGAACCCGTTGTGGGTATGTCTTCAAACGCGATGCGGCGCCCGAATTCACTTGCGCCAATGAGGTGGCCCGACGGCCCGCCGATCTGAATCGCCTGCACCGCGGTCGCACCACAATCCGCCAGCACTTCGCTGATCGTCACGCCGAACGGATACTCGAAGATGCCGCGGCGCGGCACATCACCGGAGATGGATAACAGCACCGTACCGCGTGACTTTTCAGTGCCGAGCGACGAGAACCATGACGCGCCCATTGCGGAGATCTGCGCCGCCTGGATGAACGTTTGCACGTTATTCACGACGGTTGGCTTGTCGGCATAGCCCCGAACAGCGGGAAATGGCGGGCGCACTCGCGCCTGGCCCCGTTTGCCCTCGAGCGATTCGATCAGTGCCGACTCTTCGCCGCAAATGTAGGCGCCGGCCCCAAGGTGAATCGCAATGTCAAAGTCGAAGCCAGCGCCAATCACATTGCTGCCAAGCAGCCCTTCTTCCCTGCGCCGCTCGAGTACGGATTCGAGATGCGGCAACATGTACTCATACTCACCGCGAAGGTAGAGAAAGCCCTGGCGTGCGCCCACCACGAATCCGGCCAGCGCCATGCCCTCGAAGAGCTCGTCCGCAAAGCGAGTCAGCAACACGCGGTCCTTGAAGGTACCGGGCTCGCCCTCATCCGCATTGCACACCACGAAGCGCTGAACGCCCGGTGCCTCCAGGCAGAAGCGCCACTTGTGTGCCGTCAGATAGCCGGCTCCACCACGCCCGCGCAGGCCCGAATGGGCCAATTCGGTCAATGTGCTGGCAGCCCCTCTTGCAACAGCGCCCTTCAATGCCGCGCCAGGCGCCATCGTCAGTTCCAGCATCGGGCCGGGGTGCCGAATGTTGTCGCGTACCGCAAACCAATCACGGGGCCACGCTTCCAGTGCGATCCCCGCATCAACCAGGTCGGCCATCTCATCGATGCGCGCCGCATCGAGCCGCGTCACGGCCAATCCGTTGACCAAGGCCGCCGGCCCCTGATCGCTCATGCCGGTACACGAGGTGAGATCCACGGTGACCGCGCCATCGCCGCGGGGCACACCGGCGGAAACGCCCAGCCGCTCGCACAGTCGCTGCATCAGCATGCGCGAACCGAGCATTTGGTCGGTGATGTTGTCCGAAAAGCGGATGTCGTAGCGGCCGCGGGGTGTCTCATGCAGGAAGGCGTAGAACTCCACTACGCCCTGCACTTGAGAGAGCGGCACGCCTAAGTGGCGCGCAAAGAACTGCATCGCGGCCTTCGGTACATGCGAGTACGACGCCTGCACCGCGCGCAGCATTTGCAGCAACTGGTACGGATCGTCTTGGTAGCGTGCAGATATTCTTGCAAGCACCCGATCCAGGCAGGACGACAGCGGCATCGCTTTCCTCCGCACATATGCCCGGCAGCGTCGGGCTAAGTCTCATTCTAGGCGTCGGGTGCGCGTTACTTTTGCGCGGCGTCAGGGAAATCGGGCCGGCAGGCAGTCGCAAAGGCCGGCATCGTCGGCAATAGTCGGCGCACATCGGGGGATCCCCACTATTGCGTCAGGCAGCAAAACGACATACTGGCGTTAATCAACCAGGGCGCCAGCAGGATTCGGGGGAATCTTATGGCGCTTCATGACGTATGGGGACGGGGGACACAATGGAACGCATCACGCTCACGCAATACCTGCTCGAACAACAGCGAGACCGCAATGTCATCACGGCCGATCTGCGGCTATTGATTGAAGTGGTCGCTCGTGCTGTTCGAGCAATCAGTGTCAATGTCGGCAAAGCCAACATTTCAAACACGATCGGCGCCGGGTACGGATCGGACGACGAAGTACCGCCGCACACCGAGCCAATTCATCAGGTGGCCAATGAAATCCTTTTGATGTCCAACGAATGGGGCGGCCACCTCGCTGCGATGGCGTCGGACACCATGAGCGAGCCCTACGTCATCCCGAACCGCTATCCGAAGGGTGAATACCTGCTGGTGTTCAATCCGCTCGATGCCACGAACAACCTGGAATACAACGTTTCCGTCGGAACCATCTTCTCGGTGCTTCACTGCCCAGAGGGGCAGACGCCAGACACCAAAGCCTTCCTGCAACCAGGAGCCCGCCAGCACGCAGCGGGATACGCCCTATATGGGCCCCAGACGCTGTTGGTGCTGACCGTTGGCGCCGGCGTCGTCGGTTTTACGCTCGATCGCGAGTTCGGCACCTGGTTCCTGACACAGCGGGATATGCAAATTCCAGCCGAGACAAAGGAGTTCGCAATCAACCACTCCAACGCCCGGCTCTGGGATGCGCCGATCAAGCGATATATCGATGAGTTACTCGCTGGTAAGGATGGGCCTCGCGGCAAGGATTTCAACATGCGATGGGTGGCCTCGATGGTCGCCGACATGCACCGCTTGATCACGCGCGGAGGCGTTTTCATCTACCCGAAGGACAAGCGCGATCCGAGCAAACCTGGGCGGCTACGGCTGCTATACGAAGCGAACCCGATGGCGATGATTGTGGAACAGGCTGGCGGGATGGCATCAACCGGGACCGGCCGCATCCTTGATGTACAACCAGAAGCGTTGGATCAGCGTATCCCGGTGGTGATGGGATCGCGTTCTGAGGTTGAGCGCTTGGTGCGCTACTACGAAGAGATGTCGTCTGGCTGCTGACGCGCGACCATAAGTATCTCTCGGCGAAGCCGGGGATATTTGCTCTGTTAGGGAGCGGCGAGCTGGTGACGCTGAGACATTTTCCGCAGCCGGATCTGCACATCCGCGCCGGCCGCCATGTGGATTACGAGAAGGTGGCCCAAGTGATGGCGGCTGCCGCGAAGGCGCGCCGATGCGCATCGGTTTCGTCTCCGAATCTGAGCTCTGAAAGTTTGAGCCGGCGTCACGGCAACGCTTGATCGACATCAAGAAGGCATGCGGACTTCGGCCCGACCGCGACACGATGGCGCTGGGCGCGCCGCGTGGCGTGCCATAAAATGGAATGCTACTTATTGCGTTTCTTTTCGCGGAAATTTCCATGTCATTCCGACGCATCACCCTCGCGGCAGCCATCACCGCAATGCCCTGCGCCGCTCTGGCGGCAGAGATCGAAGTTCCGACCGTTGTCATCAAGGCCTCCGGGGAAGACAACAAAGCTGCGTCCCAGGTCGATACAGCCGCCCTCCAGTCGCTGCGGCCCACCACCAGCGACAGTGCCAGCTTGCTGCGCGACGTGCCGGGCGTGAGTCTCTACAACGCCGGCGGGGTCTCGAGCCTGCCGGCGATTCACGGCCTGGCCGACGACCGGCTGCGCATCAAGGTCGATGGCGTGGACACGATCGCTTCCTGCCCGAACCACATGAACCCGGCACTCTCTTACATCGATCCGACCCAGGTCGGCCGCGTCAAGGTCTATGCCGGCATCGCGCCAGTTTCCGTCGGCGGCGACAGCATCGGCGGCTCGATCGTCGTCGATACGCCGCAGCCCAAGTTCGCCGCCCCCGGCCAGGGCAGCCTCCTCACCGGCG
>JAJZLD010000331.1 GCA_021803785.1 Pseudomonadota bacterium
ATGGATCTGCTGGTTGCGCTGGCTGCTATCGACGAGCGAACTGGACGCCGTTTCTTCACCTTCGCTGCGACCGAGTTCTTTAGCGGTGGGCGCTGCTTGCCTGCATCTGCCGTTGCATCGTCGGCCAGATCGCCTTGCCGCCCCCGTTGACGACGCTCGCTGCGCTGCTCGATGCGCCGCATTTTGCCCACCGCCGCGTTGGCATGCCAGACGATGTGGAACTTGTCGAAGGTGATGCGGGCGTTGGGCAACTCCTTGGTGCAACCCTTGATGAAGGCCGGGGGCATGTCGATGCTGACTGAGTCGATTTCCTCGGGCGGGCAGCCGTGCTCGACGAGTTCCTCGGCAATGGCCGCCACCGGCTTGGCATCGCGCACCTACTCGGTGCGCCGCGCTACTCACGCCCTTGACCCCGGCTGCCAGATCAAACATCGCCTACACAACCCACTCGGAGTTTTAGAGAGGCCAAAAACTCATCCCCAACCGAAACCGACCTCGACCGATGCGACCCAAAGTGCACAAGGCTCATGGCTACAAAGCCGTTATATGACAAAGTGTTAAGTCAAGAGGATTGTGGCTGGGTGGCGGACGGGGCAACTTGGCCGCGCGGCTCGCCACCTGATTGGCCGGATCGGGGCAGAGGCGGCGGGTCGTTATAATCGGGCCGATGCTGCTCCCCCTCGACGCCGCGCCAGCGGCACCTGCACTCGACATTCTTCGCCATGTCTTCGGCTACCCGGCCTTCCGCGGGCAGCAGCAGGCGATCGTCGAGCATGTTGCAAACGGGGGGGATGCCTTGGTGCTGATGCCGACCGGTGGCGGCAAGTCCTTGTGTTACCAGATCCCGTCACTGCTGCGTGAAGGTTGCGGCATTGTCGTTTCGCCACTGATTGCACTGATGCAGGATCAGGTCAGCGCGCTGAAGCTGCTTGGTGTGCGTGCAGCCTTTTTGAACTCGACGCTGGCGCTCGAGCATGTGTCGGTGATCGAGCGCGAGTTGCTCGAGGGTGAGCTGGACATGCTCTACGTGGCGCCGGAGCGCCTGATGACGCCGCGCTTCCAGCAGTTGCTGGGTCAGGCGCGGATTGCGCTCTTCGCGATCGACGAGGCACATTGCGTATCGCAATGGGGGCACGACTTCCGCCCAGAGTACATCCAGCTCTCGGTGCTGCACGAACGCTTTCCGAACGTTCCGCGTGTCGCGTTGACGGCCACGGCGGATAACGCCACTCGCGCCGAGATCATCGAGCGCTTGCAGTTGCAGCACGCCAAGGTCTTCCTCTCCAGCTTCGACCGTCCGAACATCCGCTACACGGTGGTGGAGAAGGACAATCCGCGCAAGCAGTTGCTGCGATTTATTCGTAGCACGCACGAGGGCGATTCCGGCATCGTCTATTGCCTGTCGCGCAAGAAGGTCGAAGAGACTGCGAAGTGGTTGCGCGGGGAAGGGCTCAACGCCTACCCTTACCACGCGGGGCTGGATGCCGAAACGCGGGCAACGCACCAGAACAAGTTCATCCGCGGGGATGGTGTGATCATGGTTGCGACCGTTGCCTTCGGCATGGGCATCGATAAGCCCGATGTGCGTTTCGTCGCGCATCTGGATTTGCCTAAGTCGCTTGAAGCCTACTATCAGGAAACCGGCCGCGCGGGGCGCGACGGCCTGCCAAGCAACGCATGGATGGCCTACGGCTTGCAGGATCTGGTGCTACAGCGCGAGATGATCGAGCAATCGCAGGCGCCGGATGAAGTGAAGCGGGTTGAACGGCAAAAACTTGACGCGCTGCTCGGCTATTGCGAGGCGCCCGCGTGCCGGCGCGAAGTGTTGCTGCGCTATTTTGGCGAGACCTCGTCGCCCTGCGGCAACTGCGACATGTGCCTGACGCCACCCCAAACCTGGGACGCGTCTGTCCCCGCACAGCAGGCGCTGTCGACGATCTATCGAAGTGGCCAGCGTTATGGTGCCGGGCATCTGACCGACATCCTCCAGGGACGTGAAACCCCAAAGGTGATCGAGCGCGGTCACCAGCATCTGACCACCTTCGGTATCGGCAAGGCAGTGAGTGATGTGCAGTGGAGCTCGCTGCTGCGCCAGATGGTGGCGCAAGGCTTGATCGGCGTAAACGAGCACGGCGGCTTGTTCCTGTTGGAGCCGTGCCGCCCGATTCTGCGTGGCGAGGCGCAGTTTATGGCACGCAAGGTGCGCGAAGCGACCCTGGGCGGCGCCACGAGCGTGCGCAAGGAGATCGAGTTCGAGAGCGACGAGGCGCGTGCCTTGTGGGCCGCCCTGCGGCAATGCCGGCGCAAGCTCGCCGAAGAGAACAACGTTCCGGCATACATCGTGTTCGGCGACGCAACCCTCAAGCAGATGCTGGAGCGAAGGCCGGAGAGCCTTGCCGAAATGTCGGAGCTTTCCGGCGTCGGCGACAAGAAGCTGGAACGTTACGGCGAAGACTTCCTCGAAGTGCTAAAGAGCCATGCCCGCCAATACGGCTGAAGAACTCAAGCAAAGGAGCGGACATGGAATGGTTGTGGCTCATGGCGATCGCGCTGATGTTGATCGGAGTTGCCGGCGTGGTGCTGCCGGTTCTGCCGGGCACGCCGCTGCTCTTTGCGGGCATGCTGTTGGGGGCCTGGTTGGACGATTTCGGCAAGGTCGGTGTTGTCGCACTGGTGGTGCTGGGTGCGCTGGCGGTGCTCGCCTGGGCGATTGATTTCGTCGCCGGCATCCTTGGAACGAAGCTGGTTGGCGCCAGCGGATATGCGATGGCGGGCGCCGCAATCGGTGGGCTCGTCGGGCTCTTTGGTGGCATACCGGGGCTGATCCTGGGGCCCGTCATCGGCGCGGCGGCAGGCGAACTCTATGCCCGCAACGATGCGCAACAGGCGACCAAGGCGGGTGTGGCTGCGGGGCTTGGGTTCGTCATCGCCATGGCAGCCAAGTTGGGGATAACGGTCGCGATGATCGGCGTATTTCTCTTCGCTTACTTTGTTTGATCCAGGCGTTTCGGCGCTGGGCCGCCTCTCTCCCGAGTCATCACCATCACCGCCTCCCTGCACGCCGCTTGGCGCAAGGGGGTTGGCTGGAATGATCTGTGGAAACCCTTAAAACGAGACGGGATCAGCGACGCTGAGAGCTTCCGCCTGTGCTCGCCGACCGCCTATCCGCGATGGATCTGCGTGATCAAGTTCCCGCTGGGTTCTTGATAGCGTGCGGATCGGGCGAGCGGCTGGTTATGGGCTCGCCGCTGCGTCAGCGAGCGATCTGCCAGCCCTTCGCGAGGAAGAGTTCAAGGTAGTCGTCGGGCACGAACAGACGGTCTTCCGGGTTCTTGACGGTGTAGTAGCGCTGCGGGTCAATCAGCAGGTTGTCGGCTTTCGAGAGGTCGATTACCCAGCGGTTGGGTGCCTTGCGCTGTGCGAGGTAGCGCAATTCGAAGGCCTGCAGGCGCAGGGGGTCTTCGGTATCGAACACACCAACGCCTGCTTCGCGGTTGGCGCGAAACCATTCGCGCGCTTGTTTGAGGCGGTTGTCGGTTTCGGCGATGCGCGCCTGACTGCCGGGGATCGGCACCGCGTCACGCAGGGCACCGATTCGCCGCCACGGCGCTACGTTGGGCCAGATGAAGTAGGGCAGTGCGAGCCCCTTGAGCATCATGCGGTGGTTGTAGGTGGGCGGGCGATCGTCCGAGGCATCTTCCCGGTTGATCCAGCCGAGCAGGCGGCCGTAGCTGTCCATCACTTCGCGCGAAAAGCGCAGATAGAAGCGGAACGCAT
>JAJZLD010000332.1 GCA_021803785.1 Pseudomonadota bacterium
TCCCTGTTGCGGCCACGTGTCATTGTTGCGCTAGGCCGGCCAGCGGCGCAGGCTTTGTTGAAACAAGAAATTCGGATCGGTGCTGCGCGTGGGCAAGTCTTCCGATTTGGCGAGATCCCGGTGGTGGTGACCTACCATCCGGCCTATCTGTTACGGAATCCAGCTGACAAGGGCAAGGCGTGGGCGGACTTGTGTTTTGCCAGAAAGACCTTGGCGTCGTCGCCGCCCAAGGTGAAAGAGACTGCTTGAGCTCTTTGAGTCGCGCCAAGCGTCGCAGTCGAGCGAGCTGCGAGCAGGCCTAGTGCCGGCAATCGTCCAGTTGGCTGACGGAGTCCCGTTCGCGCTGATTGGCCTCATGCCGGAGTTTGACGAGGAAGATGGTGGCGGCGATGAAGACGCCAAACATGACAATCACCGCGTGGACCGACAGGCCGCCCCAAATCAATAGGGCGTATAGGCCGGTCATGACCAAGATGCTCAGGTTCTCGTTGAAGTTCTGAACGGCGATTGAGTGGCCTGCACCCATCAGAATGTGGCCCCGGTGCTGCAATAGCGCGTTCATCGGAACGACGAAGAAGCCTGCCAGCGTGCCGATGATGACCATGAGGAACATCGCGAGCCGGATGTCGTGCACGAAGATCATGACATTCACGATCAGACCCATGGCAATGCCGACAGGCAGCACACTGATCGATTGCCGCATTGATATGATTCGGGCCGCCAATATCGAACCGAGTGCAACCCCAAGCGCGAAAACGCCCTGAATCATCGACGCCTTGGAGAGACTCAGGTGCAGGTTCTCCTCTCCCCATTTGATTACGATGAATTGCAGGGTGGCGCCGGCGCCCCAGAACAGTGAGGTTACGGCCAGCGTGATCTGTCCCAGGCGGTCGCGCCACAGCAACCGGCTGCAGTGCACGAACTCATGCATGAGGTAGATCGGACCGCTGTGTAGCGGTTTGTGGTCGACGCCGGTGTCCGGGATGCGCAGATTGATGATGGCGGCTACGGCATAGAGCACCGCGATGATGGATATGGCGAGTTCGCCGCGGGTATCGATGCCGGGTATGTTGAACGCAAGCATCTTTCCGACAAAGCCCGGCTCGATAAGCAGGCCGCCCACCAAGGTGCCGATGACGATTGCTGCGACGGTCAGGCCTTCGATCCAGCCGTTGGCGACGACGAGCAACCGCGCTGGCAAGAGTTCGGTGAGGATGCCGTACTTTGCAGGCGAGTAGGCTGCCGCACCAAGGCCGACAATTGCGTAGGCGAGCAAGGGGTGAACACCGAAGAACATCATGCCGCAGCCGAGCACCTTGACGCCGTTGCTGATCAGCATCACACGCCATTTGGGCATCGAGTCGGCGAAGGCACCCACAAAGGCCGCCAATACAACATAAGACACTGTGAAGAAGAGCTTTAGCAGCGGTTCGTAGGCCGCCGGTGCCTGCATGTCCCGCAGGATCGCAATCGCTGCGATGAGCAGAGCACTGTCTCCAAGCGCAGAAAAGAACTGCGCAGCCATGATGATGTAGAAGCCTGGGGTCATCCTGATTCTGTTCGCGTGGCCCCGGAGGGACGCGGCTTTATATCACGAACGCCTGACTTGGCCGAATCGGCTACGGCGCGCGGGCGGCGTCGCTGGCGGCTCCGCCGGATTTGTGATGCAATCGTGCGCTGCAAAAACCATTGTTTGACGGGCTTTTCGGTGGCGTCCGCAGCAATGCAGAACCCTGCCTGCATATCGGAGCCCTTTTTCCGTCAGGAGCATCCACCATGGCAACCATGGCTGATCGCCGGTTACAGGTATTCCTGGCCGTCGCGAAACACCGTTCATTCACGCGCGCGGCTGAAGCGCTTTACATGACCCAGCCGGCCGTCACCTTCCAGATCAAGCAGTTGGAGGAGCATTTCAACACCCGCCTGCTCGACCGTGGCTACGGCAAGGTCACGCTTACGCCAGCTGGCGAGATCGTGCTGGACTACGCCGAACGCATCCTCGGCATGAGTGCCGAGATGGAAGATCAGGTTGCGGGCCTGACGCAGGAGCCCAACGGCGTCGTGTCGGTGGGCCTATCGCCCACCATCGCGTCGTACTGGCTGCCTTCACTGTTGGACGGCTTCAAACGTCAGTACCCCAAGGTGGTGCCGCGAGTCTTTGTGGGCAACTCTGAGTGGGTAGAACGCCGCGTGGCCGACAAGGAGCTGGACGTCGGCCTCGTCGAGCTGGAGTCCTCAGACGCAGGCATTGAATGCCGCGAAGTGGGGCGCGACGAGTTGTTCGCGATCGTGCCGCCGGGCCATGTGCTGGCCCGCCATGTTCGCGTGCGGGCCGATGATCTGGTCGGACTGCCCTTCATCGATCGTGACCCCGGTGCGGCGATTCGCGAGGCAGCGGAGCGTTTCTTCCGCGAAGCCGGATTCCCGCCCGAAAACCTCGATGTAACCGCGGAGCTCTCCAGCCTCTCTACGATCAAGCACCTTGTGCAGCAGGGCGTTGGTTTCGCGATTGCCGCGCGCGCATCGATTGAAAAGGATGTGCAGAGCGGCCGTCTGGTTGCATTGCCGCTCGAGCCGCATCTGTATGAGACCTTGTCGGTGCTGCTGCCGAAGGACAAGTTCCGCTCGCGTGTCGTAACGATCTTCGCCGACTTCGCGACTGAGCATCTCAAGTCGCGGGGGATCAATCGCGATGCCTAGACCGATTCGGGCAACGATCGACCTGCCTGCTTTCCGTCACAACTACCTGCGAGCGAAAGCGCTCGCGCCAGCCGCAAAAGCCTGGGCCGTGGTAAAGGCGAACGCCTATGGCCATGGCTTGGTGCGGTGCGCGCAAGCGATCGCCGATGTCGCTGATGGTTACGCGATGCTGGATTTCGCCGAGGCCGTCGCCTTGCGCGAGGCCGGTTTCAAGCAGCCCCTGCTGATGCTGGAAGGTGCGTTCGACAGCGCGGATACGCGCATGGCCGGCGCGCTGGGTTTGAGCCTTGCGGTACACGAAGCTGAGCAAATCCGGATGCTGGAGGCCGAGCCGCTGGAGCGGCCGGTAGACGTGTTTCTCAAGCTCAATACCGGCATGAACCGGCTCGGTTTCCCGCCCGAGCAGGCGGGTGTGTTGAGTGCGCGCCTGAAGACGGTGCGCAACGTCGCCAGCGTGACCTTGATGACGCACTTCGCGCGTGCCGACGATGAAACCGGTATCGCGGCCCAACTCGCACGGTTTGACGCCGCCTCGGCAAGCCTTCGCCTGCCGCACAGCATCGCAAACTCGGCGGCCTTGCTGCGTTTTCCGGAGGCTGCACGCGATGGCGTGCGTCCGGGCATCATGCTCTACGGTGGCTCGCCGATACCGGATCTGAAGTCGGCTGCGTCGCTCGACCTGCGTCCGGCGATGCATTTGGAGTCACGCCTGATTGCCGTGCAGCAGATTGAAGCTGGCGAAGCCGTCGGTTATGGCGCCCGCTTCGTTGCGCAGAAGCCGACTCGCGTGGGCATCGTTGCTTGCGGCTATGCCGATGGTTACCCGCGCCATGCAATGACAGGCACGCCGATTCTCGTGGATGGGCAGCGTACCCGCACCCTTGGCCGGGTATCGATGGACATGCTGGCCTGCGACCTGACCGACTTGCCGAATGCCGCGGTTGGCAGTGATGTGGTGCTGTGGGGGCGCGGCTTGCCGGCCGACGAGGTTGCCAGTGCGGCGGGCACGATCAGCTACGAGTTGTTCTGCGCACTGGCCGATCGCGTGCCAGTCAGCGTTATCGGCTCCTGGCTG
>JAJZLD010000333.1 GCA_021803785.1 Pseudomonadota bacterium
GGATGCGGCCTGCTGCACCGGCGCGTTTGCGCCGCGGGGATTGCCTCCCACAGAGGAACGCACATGAGCCAACTCATCGAAGTGAAGGTTCCCGACATCGGCGACTTCAAGGACGTGCCGGTGATCGAGGTGGCTGTCAAACCGGGTGATTCGGTCGAGGCCGAAGCCACCCTGCTGACGCTGGAATCGGATAAGGCCACGATGGATGTGCCGAGCCCGGTTGCCGGCGTGGTCAAGGAAATCAAGGTTGCCGTTGGCGACAAGGTCGCCGAGGGTACGCTGGTCGTAATTCTGGAAACGGCCGCCGCCGCTGCGTCGGCGCCCGCCCCGGTAGCCGCCGCTGCGGCCCCTGCTCCCGCGGCGGCGGCCCCTGTCGCGGCTGCTCCTGCGCCAGTCGCACCGGCTGCCGGCGGTGGTCTGGTCGAAGTGACGGTGCCGGATATTGGCGACTTTGCCGACGTGCCTGTGATCGAAGTGGCCGTGAAGGTGGGCGACACGGTCGCAGCCGACGCACCGGTCGTCACGCTCGAATCCGACAAGGCAACGATGGATGTGCCGACGCCGGTGGCTGGCGTCGTTAAGGATGTGAAGGTCAAGGTGGGTGATCGTGTGTCGCAGGGCGCACTGATCCTGGTGGTCGAAACGGCGGGCGGCGAAGCCGTGCCGGCCGCTGCACTGGCGCCGGCGCCGGCGCCTGCTGCGGCCCCCGCACCGGTGGCTGCCGCACCCGCAGCCGCGCCCGCCGTGGCTGCTCCGGTGGCAGCTGCGCCGGCCATCACCGCGCCGGCTGGCAAGGCTCACGCCAGCCCGTCGGTGCGCCGTTTCGCTCGCGAGCTGGGCGTCGACATCGCCAAGGTGCCCGGCACCGGGCCCAAGGGCCGCGTGCTGCACGAGGATGTGCAGAACTTCGTCAAGGGTGTGTTCAACCAGATCTCGACCGGCGCGCTGGTGCCGGCCGGCTCGGGGGGCGCTGCAAGTGGCGGCGTCACCGGTGGTGGCGAGCTCAACCTGCTGCCATGGCCGAAGGTCGATTTCAGCAAGTTTGGCCCTGTCGACGCCAAGCCGCTGTCGCGCATCAAGAAGATCTCTGGCGCAAACCTGCACCGCAACTGGGTCCAGATCCCGCACGTCACCAATCATGACGACGCGGACATCACCGATCTGGAAGCCTTCCGCGTGCAGATGAATAAGGAACTGGAAAAGAGTGGCGTCAAGCTGACCATGCTCGCCTTCATGATCAAGGCGGCGGTTGCGGCGCTGAAGAAGTTCCCGACCTTCAACGCCTCGCTCGACGGCGACAACCTGGTGCTCAAGCAGTACTACCACATTGGTTTTGCTGCCGACACGCCGAACGGCCTGGTTGTGCCAGTGATCCGCGATGCGGACAAGAAGGGCGTTTCCGCGATCGCACAGGAAATGAGCGAACTGGCGAAGCTCGCGCGCGATGGCAAGCTCAAGCCCGACCAGATGCAAGGCGGTTGCTTCACGATCAGCTCGCTGGGCGGTATCGGCGGGGTGTACTTCACGCCGATCATCAACGCGCCGGAAGTCGCCATCATGGGTGTCTGCAAGTCGCAGATCCGTCCGGTGTGGGATGGCTCGACCTTTGTGCCGCGCTTGATGCTGCCGTTGTCGCTGTCGTGGGATCACCGCGTCATCGATGGTGCCGAGGCTGCCCGTTTCAATGCTTACTTCGCCGGCGTGCTGCAGGACTTCCGCCGCGTGCTGCTCTGAGCCGGAGACTTCAAGGATGAGCCAGATTATCGAAGTGAAGGTGCCGGACATTGGCGACTTCAAGGATGTGCCGATCATCGAGATCGCGGTCAAGCCGGGTGACACCGTCAAGGCCGAAGACACGCTGCTGACGCTCGAATCCGACAAGGCGACGATGGATGTGCCGAGCCCGGCCGCGGGTGTCGTCAAGGAACTCAAGGTCAAGGTGGGCGACCGCGTAGGCGAAGGTGCCGTGGTGCTGACGCTGGAAGCGGCGGCTGCTCCAGTTTCTCAAACTGCCGCCGAAGTGCCGAAGCCCGCAGCGCCCGCTGCCGCCCCGGCACCCGCGGCAGCCCCAGCGGCCCCGCTGCCTGCCGGCAGCTACAGCGGCGCAGTCGATATCGAGTGCGAAATGCTGGTGCTGGGCGCGGGCCCCGGCGGCTACTCCGCCGCCTTCCGCTCGGCCGACCTCGGCATGAAGACCGTGATGGTCGAACGCTACCCGACGCTGGGCGGCGTGTGCCTGAACGTCGGCTGTATCCCATCCAAGGCGCTGCTGCATGTGGCAAACGTGATCGAGGAGGCCTCGCACTTTGCCGACGTGGGCGTCGCCTTCGACAAGCCAACGGTGGATCTGAACCGCCTGCGTGCGCACAAGGAAAAGGTTATCGGCAAGCTGACCGGTGGTCTCGCCGGTATGGCCAAAGCGCGCAAGGTCGAGATCGTTCGTGGCTACGGTCAGTTCCTCGACGCCTATCACCTCGAAGTGGCGCTGACCACTGGGCCGGGCTCCGAGCTGAGCGGCGAGAAGAAGGTCATCCGCTTTCAGAAGGCCATCATCGCCGCTGGTTCGCAGGCGGTGAAGCTGCCCTTCCTGCCGGACGATCCGCGTATCGTCGATTCCACCGGCGCGCTGGAACTGCGCCAGGTTCCGAAGCGCATGCTGGTTATCGGCGGCGGCATCATTGGCCTGGAAATGGCGACGGTGTATTCGGCGCTGGGGGCTCGCATCGACGTGGTCGAAGCGCTGGAAGGCCTGATGACCGGTGCCGATCGTGATGCGGTCAAGGTCTGGGAAAAGCAGAACCTGCACCGTTTCGACAAGGTCATGCTGAAGACGCGCACGGTGGGGGTGACCTGCCGGCCGGATGGCATCCTGGTGAAGTTCGAAGGCGAGAACGCACCGGCCGACGAGCAGAAGTACGACCTGATCCTCTCCGCCGTGGGCCGCAGCCCCAATGGCAAAAAGATCGGCGCCGAGAAGGCTGGCGTGTATGTAACCGATCGCGGCTTCATTCCGGTCGACAAGCAGCAACGCACCAATGTGCCGCACATCTTCGGTATTGGCGACATCGTCGGCCAGCCGATGCTGGCGCACAAGGGCGTGCATGAAGCCCATGTGGCTGCTGAAGTGGCTGCCGGCCACAAGTCGTATTTTGACGCGACGATCATTCCGTCGGTGGCCTACACCGAGCCGGAAGTCGCTTGGGTTGGGGTGACCGAGACCGAAGCGAAGGCCAGCGGGCGCAAGATCAACGTGGCAAAGTTCCCGTGGGCGGCTTCGGGTCGTGCGATCGCGAACGGCTGCGACTACGGCTTCACCAAGCTGATCTTCGACGAAGAGACGCATCGTGTGGTTGGCGGCAGCATCGTCGGCCCGAACGCGGGCGACATGATCGGCGAGATTGCGCTGGCGATCGAGATGGGTTGTGACGCAGTGGATATAGGCAAGACGATCCACCCGCACCCGACGCTGGGCGAGTCGATCGGCATGACGGCAGAGGTTTTCGAAGGCACCTGTACCGACCTGCCGCCGATGAAGAAGCGGTGAGAACGTCTCGGGGGAGACTGACTGCGCTTCCGGCCCGGCCCTCCCCGGGGGCGAGGCCTGCCGCATGAGCGCTTGGCTCAAGCATCGGGAGCGCAGGGAGAACTCCCGCCTGATCGGGCGGTGAGTTCAATTGGAGCGCGGCGGCTCTACGGAGCCGCCGCTTTTCCATTCAACCTAGATCCGGCATTTCAAGCCCTCCGATGGGTTGAAAC
>JAJZLD010000334.1 GCA_021803785.1 Pseudomonadota bacterium
GCTTGGCGAAATCAGGTAGCGAATCCATGTAGGACTCAGAATACCGATTACCGTGGAAGAACTGCTGCCACTGGCGAACCATGCCTAGATAGCGGTTGTTCAAACTCAGAACCTTGATCGGCAAACGATACTGTTTGCAGGTCGAGAGTTCCTGGATACACATCTGGATCGAACCTTCGCCGGTGATTACGGCGACCGGCTTTTCCGGGTGCGCGAGTTGAACGCCCATTGCTGCTGGCAGGCCAAAGCCCATCGTGCCCAGACCACCCGAGTTCACCCAGCGACGCGGCTTGTCGAACTTGTAGTACTGGGCCGCCCACATCTGGTGTTGGCCCACATCCGAGGTCACAAACGCGTCACCGTTGGTGATCTTCCACAGCGTCTCGACGACGAACTGCGGCTTGATGACCTCGCTGCTATGCTTGTAGTTGAGCGAATTGCAGCTACGCCACTCTTCGATCTGCTTCCACCAAGGCTCGATCTGGGCCGGATTCGGGCGATCGCCAGACGACTCCAGCATCTTGATCATGTCGTCCAGCACATCGCCGAGATCGCCGACGATCGGCACATCAACCTTCACACGCTTTGAGATCGACGACGGATCGATGTCGACATGGATGATCTTGCGCGGCTCAGACTGGAAGTGCGCCGGATTGCCGATCACGCGATCATCGAAACGAGCGCCGATCGCAAGCAGCACATCGCTGTGATGCATCGCCATATTGGCTTCGAACGTGCCGTGCATGCCTAACATGCCGAGGTGCTGGCGATCTGTGGCCGGGAAGCCGCCGAACCCCATCAGTGTGTTGGTAACTGGGAAGCCGAGCAGTCGGGCCAGCTTTGTCAGCTTGTCCGCCGCATCGGCCAGAATTACGCCGCCTCCAGCGTAGATCATCGGCCGCTTGGCTTCGAGCAACAAGCCGAGCGCCTTGCGGATCTGCCCCTGGTGACCCTTCACGATCGGGTTGTAGGAGCGCAAGGTCACAGACTTCGGATACTCGTACTCGCACTTGTGCGCAGAGACATCCTTAGGAATGTCGACGAGCACAGGGCCAGGACGTCCGGTCTTGGCGAGGAAAAAAGCCTTCTTGATTGTCGAAGCGATGTCGCGGACATCCTTGACGAGGAAGTTATGCTTGACGCACGGACGAGTGATCCCGACGGTGTCGACTTCCTGGAAAGCATCTTGACCAATGGCGGCAGTCGGGACTTGCCCGCTGATGATCACCATCGGAATCGAATCACAATACGCGGTCGCGATACCGGTCACGGCGTTGGTGACGCCCGGGCCGGAAGTTACGAGCGCAACGCCCACTTTGTCGGTGGAGCGTGCGTAGCCATCCGCAGCGTGTACGGCGGCCTGCTCATGGCGAACCAGCACGTGACGAACTTTGTCCTGCTTGGACAGTTCGTCATAGAGGAAAAGCACGGCGCCGCCGGGATAGCCGAAAACATACTCGACCTTTTCCTCTTGCAGACACCTGATTACAATCTCCGCACCAGTCAAAACCATTGCAGCACCCAAAAAAGACAGAAGCCCTCCGAAAGGAGGGGGACGTACATTGTCAACGGTGTGCAACGGATTGGTCAAGGCATCCTCGCTGCAGCACACCATGAAGCGGCGACGGCCATACGAGGTTTCACCTGGCTTCCCGGATCGAACTTTCAGACTTCCTTTCCAGCGTAGAGCGTCGGGCCTTCAAGCAGGCCTTTTTTGCGCTGCGGGATGAAGACGCGGCACTCGACGTTGTGCAGGACGCCATGATGAAACTGGCCGAACGTTACGGCGATCGGCCAGTCGAGGAGTTCGGCGCGCTCTTTCAGCGCATCCTGCAGAACGGAATCAACGACCATTTCCGGCGCAGCAAGGTTCGAAATCTGTGGACCACCCTGCTGTCTGCGTTCTCGCCAGACAGCGAGGAAGACGGCGTAGATCCGCTGGAAACACTAGGCGCCGAGTCTGACGTTGCGGCATTCAAGGCGCCGCACCTGCAGGAAGAACAGCGGCAAACGCTCAGCGTGATCGAAGAGGAAATTGCGAAATTGCCACCACGTCAACGGGAAGCCTTTCTCATGCGTTACTGGGAGGAAATGGATATAGCCGAGACGGCCGCGGCGATGGGCTGCACCGAGGGAAGTGTCAAGACACACTGCTCGCGGGCAACGCACACGCTTGCGGCCGCATTGCGTGCCCGGGGGATTGAGCCATGAACACAGAAGACATCATCGCCAAACGGATCGTTGCGACGCTTGACCGTAGCCTCAGCGACCTTGACCCACAGGTTGAAACTCGGCTTCAACTCGCTCGCCGTGCCGCACTGGAGCATCAACGCGTCCGCACCAGCGGGCTGAGCCTTGCTGGCGTCAGCAGAACCGTGACGGATCTGTGGAGTACCCACAGCCGCCTTGCGATGGTGACGCTCACCGCGATTCTGATGCTGGTCGCCGCGGATACGCTTCGCGACAGTTTCCTGAGCTCAGAACTCGAAGAGGTCGACAGCGCATTACTTTCGGACGACCTTCCGATCGACGCCTATCTTGATCATGGATTTGACCGATGGCTCAAGCCGGACGACTCGGCCAGCTAAGGGCCTGGCTGGTTGTCCTGGCGCTACTCGTGGCGCCCTTCGCGGGTGCGGCGACGCCAGCGCCGGACTGGGCCGCGCTGACGCCAGAACAACGTGCGATTCTCGCACCGCTGGAAAAAGAATGGTCCGCAATGGGACCAACGCGTCGCAAAAAATGGATCGGGATCGCGGCGCGTTTTCCTGAAATGACACCCAACGAGCGTGATCGCATCACGCGCCGGATGGAATCCTGGGCCCAACTGACCCCGGAAGAGCGGAAGAAGGCACGCGATCAGTACAAGCGCCTTCAGAAGCTCCCAAGCGACCAACGCCCCGCCCTGCGGCAGCAATGGGATGCTTACAAAAACCTGCCGGATGAAGAGAAGGACAAGTTGCGCTCACGTGCCCCCCTCAACAAGCCCAGCATAGGAGGCGCGATTCCGCAGGAGTGGTTGATTCCGCCCTACCTGCGGCCATACCGCAGTGAGCTTCGTCCGCCACCGCGGCCACCGGCCGAATCACCCCCTGACCCCGCTCCGGTACTGCCCGAGGCACTCTACCCCCGCTATTAACCACCGCACGCCGCCACCTTTGGCGGCGGCATTCCTCAAAGACTGCCGTGACCGAAAAACGCCTCGTCGCCGAACTGGCCGGCCTGCGCCGACGCCTTGCCTGCATGCTCTATGAAGCGCTGCTCCTGCTCGGCGTGCTGGCGTTCGCCTTCCTGTTGCCGCAGATGATTCTTGGGATGATGACCAAGAGCCTGCCCCCTGGTTGGGTCAGCCTGATGCATGTCTTCGGCGTGCTCGGCGTGTACTTCTACGTGCTGTGGGGGCGGAACGGGCAGACCCTGGCCATGCAGACGTGGCGACTGCAGATTGTTGATGCGCAGAGCGGGAAATTGCCGAACGCCTCGCAGCGACTCATGCGCTACGTGCTGTCATGGCCGTCGTTGCTGTTCTTCGGCGCGGGGCTGATCTGGAGTTTCTTTGATCGCGACGGCCAGTTTCTCCATGACCGCTTCGCCGGCACCTGCGTCGTACTGCTGCCGGGCCGGCCTGGCGAATAAGCGAACAAGATAGCGCCGCCTCAGCGGCGCTCGACCCACCAGAGCATTCCCGCTGTCGCGAGTAGGAACAGGACGCTCGGCGCGAGAGCGCTGACCGCGATCGTCCGCCT
>JAJZLD010000335.1 GCA_021803785.1 Pseudomonadota bacterium
CGCAGCCAACTGTGCGAGAGCTCAAAGGCCTCGTTGTGCCAGCCGGCCAGCACCGGCGCATCGCGCCTCACCAGATCGACCATCTTGTCGATGATCGGCTGCCGGTCAGCAGTCACGTCCATGCCGCGGAATTGCTCAAACAGCTTGTCGAACTCCGGATTGTTGTAGTTCGTGACGTTTTCCCCCTGGTATTTCGCCTTGCTATTCTTGCTGTAGAAAAGGAAGAGGAAGTTTTCCGGATCGGGGTAGTCCGCGTTCCAGCCCCAGAACGAGAGCTGAGCCGCGCCCTTGCGGTGCATTTCCTGCCAGCGGTTCCACTCGGTCAGTCGCGGCACCAGCTGAATGTTGATCCGCTTCATTTGCTTGATGACGATTTCCAACTGCTCGCGCTTGAAGGCGTCATACACGTCGAGGTTGATGACCAACGGTTCACCCGTTTTTTCGTCGCGTCCGTTCGGATAGCCCGCCTCGGCCAGCAAGCGCTTGGCCTCGTCGATCGAGCGCAACTTGGGGCGACCGTTCTTCCAGGTGAAGACATACGGGTTGATGCCCGCCTCGCCTGTCTTGTAGCCGGTAATTCCCGGCGGAATCGGCCCCTGCATGGGAATGCCGAGGCCGTTCTTCATGATCGACAGGTACTCCTCCATGTCGAACGCAATCGCCATCGCCTGGCGTACCTTGCGGGCGCGCTCACGCGCCTGCGGCGTCGGCCCGCCATCGCCGATCAGCGGGTCGAGCATGTTCACGAAAAAGTACTCGGTGGCCGGCTCGATCTCGGTCTTGAGCGTAATGCCCTGCTTCGTCATCGCATCGGATAGCGAGAGCCCACCGCCCTGCATCTGTAGCGCGGTATCGAAACTCGCCATCGTCTTGAAGCGGGTCGAGGCATAGAAGTCGTAATAGCCCTGCAGGAACTTGTTCCAGAACGGCGTCGCCTCTTTCTCGTAGACGAACTTCACGCCGTCGATCAGCGGCAAACGCTTGCCGCAATCGTCGAGCAAGCCGCGCTCCTTGTCGCCAGGCGCGCCTTCGCACGGGTATGTCTGCTCGCGGAAGTTCGGATTGCGCTCCATCAGGATCTCGCGCAACGGGCGGTTTCGCGTGAGCATGAACGGGCCGGTTCCGATCGGCCACATGTCGAGCGTCAGTTCACGCTTTGCCATGCCCGGCTGAGCGTAGAATTTCTCAGCCTCCCAAGGCATCGGCGCCGAGAACGGCATCGCAAGCCAGTAAATGAACTGCGGATACTTGCCCTTCAGACGAATCCGCAGCGTGTGCGGATCAGGCGTCTCAACACCGGCCAAAGGGTACTTGCGCAGATCGATCCAGCCATCCGGGTCCGCCTTGCCGGCCTTCACGTCCGCTTCCAGCTGCGCAATCAGCTCGTCAAAGCCAAGGATCTGCTTGAATAGCTCGAGCGAGGGGGATTCCAGCTTCGGGCGCGCAATCCGCTTGATGCCGTAGGCGAAGTCCTCCGACACCAGCTCACGCGTGCCGGTGAACTCGAAATCGGTGATCTGCGAACGCCCGCCCAGTTTGGCATCGTCGAGCCCCTCATACCGCAGCTTGCCGGCGCCATCGCGCGCCAAGGCCGGATGGGGCTGGAAGCGCACCCCCGACTTCAACGGAATCTCGTACACGCTTTGCGCGATCTCGGCCGCAGGTGCGTCCGTTGGCAGCGGTTGGCCCTGTTTGTCGAGGTAACTGACCTTGGGCATCGCGGCGGCAAGCCCCGGCTGTAACTCGAACGGGCGCTTGAGGTAATGAAATTCGTAAAGCGTCTCGTAGATCGAGTAGGTGAACCACGCTTCGTCTTCGACGTAGGACTGCACCGGATCGAAGTGCTTCGGACGCGAGTTGAACGCTTCGTGCAGGAAGCGCTTTTCTCGCTCAGCCGCAGGATATGGACTGTTCCACACCCCATCACAACCAGTCAGGACGAGCGCCGCGCCCATCAGCAGCGCGGCCAGACAGCCCAGTTTTGTCGTAATCATGACGAGGCGATCCATCGCGGCGCCAACCCGGCATCCAGACTCATCCGAATCGCACGATCCGGCACTGCAGCATCCAATATCGGTTCAAACATCAGACACGAATCCAGTAAAAGTTTCGGGTTTAGCAGCATTCATGCCAAAGCAGCGATCTAACGGCATGGACGTACCCCGCGCTTAACCGCTCACACAATAAATCGAACTTCCAGTCACATTCCGCGCAACATTCACCGCATATCAAATATCAATCGAGAAGCGCCGTCTCGGTCGCCAGCGTTGCGGCGCGCCACATCCCAAGCCTGACGCCTTCAGGCAAGCAGCTTGGCACCACCACGGTGCCAGCGACGCGGCCCGCCACCCTGCAAAGACGCGGCGGACCTTACCGGGCCACCGATTTGAGCGCTTGTTGTCAAGCGCCCGAAACTTTCCTGCTGGCGGCACAAAAGAAAACGGCATCCAGACCAAGGCCCGAATGCCGGTTTCAATTTTGCGGAGCGCCCGGCAAGCCGGGCGCTTGAGCCATCAGTGCTGGTGACCGCCTGCGCCGTGCACATGACCATGCGAAATTTCTTCCGCCGTCGCCATACGCACGTCCGCCACCGTCATATCGAACACCAACGCGGTGCCAGCGAGCGGGTGATTGCCATCCACCACGACCTTGCCTTCGGCGATATCGGTTACGCGGAAAAGCATATCCTCTTCACCGTCTTCACCGACGCGCTCGAACGCCATGCCGATCTCGATGTTGTCCGGGAACAGATCCGCCGGCTCGATCATGACCAGGCTCTCGTCGTAATCGCCGAACGCCTCTTCCGGCTGGAGCTTGACGACGATCTTGTCGCCAACCGACTTGCCGTGCAGCGCCTCTTCCAGGTGCGGGAAGATGGCATCGTAGCCACCATGCAGATAGACCAGCGGGTTCTTGCCGTCGTCGATCATGTTGCCGTCCGGGTCATGAACGGTGTAGTTCAGGGTCACGACGGCGTTCTTTACGATTTCCATTAGTTGTTCCTTGCCATTTCTTTAACGAGCTTGAGTACTTCGGCTGCGTGCCCACGTAGCTGAACGTCATCAATGATGTGACGCACAACGCCGGCGCGATCGATCAGTATGGTTGTGCGGCGCACGGTATCGCGCTCACAGCCCTCACGTCGGTGCAGCACCCCATAGCGTCGGCACACTTCCAGGTCGGGATCGGACAGCAGGCGGATCGAAATCCCGTGCTCGTCGCGAAACGCGGCATGCGTCAGGCAATCGTCCGGGCTGATCGCGATGACGACTGCCTCTTCACGGAGGAAATCGTCTTCGTGGTCGCTGAATTCAATCGCCTGCCGCGTACAGGCAGGTGTTCCATCACGAGGGTAGAAGCACAGCACGACCACGCCACGCTGCGTCGCATCACGCAGGTCGAAAGTCTCCATGTCCGCGTCGGGCAGCACAAAGTGCGGCGCGACGCAGCCCGGAGCCAATGCTGTGCCTCCCGGGTGTGGGTCGGATTCTACCGGAAGTCGATCTGCCCCGACGCCGCACTCCATGTCGCACCTCCTGCGCCATGCGCCCGCAATTCCACTAGGATTAGATCAAGCCACACTGCACCGCAAGCATCCGAGATCAGGAGGTCGCATGGTTCGCACGTCCCGCGCAATGCAACTGCAACACCCAAATCAAGCGCTCGTCGAAATCGAACGCCCTGTGCCGCAGCCAGCATACGGCCAACTGCT
>JAJZLD010000336.1 GCA_021803785.1 Pseudomonadota bacterium
TACCAATGGCGTTCGCGGCGATCTGGAACGAAGTGCCCGCGGTTGCATGGTTGCTGCTGCTTGCGAACGTATTCTGGTCAGTCGCCTATGATACCGAGTACGCCATGGTTGATCGACCTGACGACCTGAAGATCGGTATCAAAACTTCTGCCATCACCTTTGGTCGCTTCGATGTGGCGGCTGTGATGATCTGTTATGCCGCCACGATCGGTTTGCTCGCCTGGGTCGGCTGGTTGTTCCAGCGTGGTGTCTATTTCAACTTGGGGCTCGCGCTGGCAGCCGGCATCGCGGCGTACCACTACACCTTGATCAGGGCACGCGATCGTGCCCTGTGCTTCAAGGCCTTCCTGCACAACACATGGTTTGGTGCGGCCGTGTTCGTCGGGCTAGTACTTGACTACGCCCTGCGCGGGGCGCACTGAGGTTTAGCGTTTCGTATCGAGCTGCGCGATGCGCGTGTTCGCATCGCGGGCGCGCGCAAACGCCGGGTCGATCTGCAAGGCCCGGCGATAGGCCTGCACCGCTTCCTTGTTGAGCCCTGCCGCTTGCCGCAACAGACCGAGTTGGTAGAGCGAGTCGGCCAGGGGGTGCTCCGAGGCGGCGATCTTCTCGAGTAGCTTGGTCGCTTCGGTGCGGTTACCACGTGCCAGTTGGACGCTGGCGAGCGTGTCGAGATAGGTGTTTTCGTTGGGCGCCAGCGCTACGGCCTTTTGCGCCCAAGCGAGTGCGTCGTCCAGACGTTCCTTGCGCGACGCAGCCAGCGCGGCTGCGTTGTTGTAGGCGAGTGCGAACTTCGGATCGGCCTTGATCGCCGCCAGGTAGCCGGCATAGGCACCCGCCGCGTCGCCGGCGGCGTGATGCAGCATCCCTTGCTTAAATCGCACTTGGGCCGAATTCGGATCAACCGTGGCGGCTTTGTCGATCAGTTCGACGGCCCCCTTCATGTCACCGGAGGCTTGTTTGGCGTCCGCCCCTGCGACCATCGCGGAGGCAAATTTCGGATCCAGTGCCACCGCGCGGTCAAAGGCGCGTGCTGCAGCCCGGTAGTCGCCCCTTGCTGCTTCCGCCTGGCCGAGTCCGTAGTACGACAACGGGTTCTCCGGCGCCAGGCGCACCGCCTCATTCATGGCGCGCGTTGCGTCGGCAGGGTTCTGCTTAGCGAGCAACGCCATCCCGAGGCCAAAGCGCGCGCCAGCATGGTCTGGCTTCAGTTCTGACGCCTTTCGGAACGCCTCTGCCGCGAGATCCGGTTTGTGAAGGACGTTCAGGTACAGCTCACCCAGATCGAGTTGAGGGGCTGCCGCAGAGGGGTCGGCTTTGGCGGCTTCGAGCGAAAAACGCTCGGCCTCTTTCCATTGTTTCGTGGCCATGCTCAGGCGCGCCATGGCGACCAGGGCGTCCACAGATTGCGGGGCGACTTTGTAGGCCTTCTTCACCCAGTCGCTGGCCTCAGCGTCTTTGTGCTGCAGGCGTGCGATGTCTGCCAGCCCAAGCAAGGGCAGGGGATTGGCGGGCTCCGCCTTCGCGGCTTCACTGAATAACTGCCTCGCCTGGTCGTAATTCCCATCGTTCAGCGCGTCATAACCCTTATCGAGCGGCGTTGTTGCCTTGGTGGCCGAGCGCGGCTGGATATCGAGAAAATTATGAATCGGTGTCGCGAGCGACGCGACTGGCGCCAGGGTGGCGAGCAAGACGGCGAGATGGCGGAGTTTCATTTTTTTGGGCGGGCGGCTGGGCTCAGAAAAAGAATACCCCTTTCCGGAAACCGGAAAGGGGTACTTGTGCGTGCTACAGCGAAAACTTACTTCGCGCGGCGACGGCGTGCGGCAGCCAGACCGGCAAGGCCCAGACCAGCTAGTGCGAGGCTGCCCGGCTCCGGAACATCGCCACCCGGCGGGATGAACACACCACCCGAGGCGCCGAAGCCGAAGATGAAGGTGTTCGGCGCACCAGTCGTCGGGCCACCAGGAACGTTGGCTTGGCCGTATGAATAGATACCGATTTCAACGTCGGATGGGTCGCCATCGACCATGCGGCGAGCGAGGTCTGCGTCGGCTTCAGTCCCCGCAGCACCGTAATAGGTGGTGAACTTGATCGTTTCACCCGCGCCAACCGCTGCGAAGTCGAAATCGAACAGCGCGCCGTGGTCATCCGGGCCGCAGTCGGTGAAGTTCGCGTCGTCTTGAGCGCAGGCGGTCGCGCCAAGTACGCGGTGGCTGGAGGCCAGCGGGTTTGAAGACGAGAAGCCGTCGCGGGTCGTGTGCAGCAGGTTGCTGCCGTTGGCGATGCCCAGCGCGCCCGGCACACCTTGAATCGTCACGAATTCGTTGAAAGCGGTCGGGTAGATGTCCCAGTCCATCACGCGGCGATAGCGCAGATCGCCCGATGCAATCGCGACCGTTTGCAGGTTCTTGATCGACACGTCGTCAGCGTAGAGGGCCGTGGTCGTGGAGAGCGGGTGATAGTTGTGCGTTACTTCCAGAATTGCGGCGCCCGAAGCGTCCAGCACGCGCGACACCGAGATGGCGGTCGACGCGGTGGAGGTGAAGGACACCAGGCTCAGGCCGCCGGTGCCGACGGCGGTGTTCTGGTAGCCAGCCACGCCAGTCGAAGCAATTGCAGCGCCCCAGCCTTCGCAGGTGCAGCCGTACACCGTGCTGTCACCGCCGGTAACGTTGTACTTGAGGCCGACGCCGGCGTAGTTCAGCGCGCCCAGGTCGTTAACGCCAAGGCTGACGGTTCCGTTGGTGATGACTGCGCCGGCACTTGCGGCCGTCGAGATTGCAGTACCGCCGATCAGCAGGATGGCGGCAGCGAGTGATTTCATTTTCACGATTTAGCCTCGTTGTCGTTGGGTGGCAGTACGGCGCCCTGACTCGCAGAGTTATAAGCAGGGTTCGTGCCAGCCTTTGTTTTATTTCTATCTTATTGAATTGATTGATGATTGTTTGCTGTTTGTCGGGTGAACTAAATGCGGTGTAAGAAAATCCGTCGACGCCCCCGCGGCGTAGGTGTAGCCCCGGCGGTATCATCGCGGCCATATCGGACCCAGTTTGAAAGACGTCAACTGCGATGCGTTACAAGGATCTGCGCGACTTCATTGCGCAACTCGAAAGCCGTGGCGAGCTCAAGCGCATCGCCCATCCGGTGGACACACACCTTGAAATGACCGAGATTGCCGATCGCGTTTTGCGTGCGGGCGGTCCTGCGCTGTTGTTCGAGAATGCGCACACGCAGGGGCGCTCGTGCGCGATTCCGGTTCTGGCCAACCTTTTCGGTACGCCGCAGCGCGTGGCCTACGGCATGGGCGAGGACGGTGACTGGAAGACGACCTTGCGCGAAGTGGGCAAGCTGCTCGCTTTCCTGAAGGAGCCCGAGCCACCTAAAGGGCTCAAGGATGCCTGGGAGAAGCTGCCGATCTTCAAGCAGGTGATGAACATGTCGCCGAAGGTCGTCGGGTCTGCACCGTGTCAGGAGGTCGTATGGGAGGGCGAGGACGTCGACCTGTCGCGTCTGCCGATCCAGCACTGCTGGCCGGGCGATGCTGCACCCCTGATTACCTGGGGACTGGTCGTGACGCGCGGCCCGCAGAAGCAGCGCCAGAACCTTGGCATCTACCGCCAGCAGGTGCTCGGACCTAACCGGGTCATCATGCGCTGGCTGGCGCATCGAGGCGGCGCGGTTGG
>JAJZLD010000030.1 GCA_021803785.1 Pseudomonadota bacterium
GCAGCCCGCGCTCAGAGGCGAAGGGCTGGGCCGGCGCCTGATGATGGCGCTGTGTGACCGGATGGCCGCAAGCGCCACTACCACCGGGTTTCACTTGTGGGTATTGGAGGCCAATCTCGCGGCGCGCGCGTTCTACCGCCGGCTCGGTGGTTGCGAGCAGACGCCCGAATACCATGAGATGCCCGATGGCGAGCGTTACCCCTGCCTGCGGGTGAGCTGGGCCCGCAGGCCGATCTGAGCGATCAAACCACCGCCGCGCTGACCACCACTTCGACTCGCCAGCCGGCACGCGCCAGCCCTGCCACCTTGACGCAGGCGCGCGACGGCGCACATCCCGGCACCAGCCAGGCATCCCACACCGCGTTGAACCCGTCGTAGTCGGCCATGTCGGTCAGGTAAACCGTCGCGGTAAGCAGCCGCGCCTTGCTGCTGCCGGCACACTCAAGCGTCGCTTCAAGCGCGCTCAGCAAGCCCCGCGTCTGCTCGGCGATGTCGCCGTGTTCGTCCGCGGGCACTTCAACGGCGTGCACAACGCCGCCGTAAGCCACGGCGTCGGCATAGCGCGGCGTGACGCCGATGCGTTGGATATCCATGTCAGTCATTTGTTTTGTTTGATTTCATTCTGTGAAAAGCTGGCCTTCGCCCATGAAGACGGCTTGCCCCGCGACACGCACCGCAGCCACGCGTCGCTGGCGGATCTCGGTGGTGACAACGATGCGGCTCGGCCGCCCCAGATCCTCGCCTTGCGAGATCTCCCACGAGAGGTCCGCTTCGCTGCGCGAGTCATGGGTGCCCAGAAGCCCGCCAAGCGCGGCTGCGGCCGAACCGGTCGCCGGGTCTTCGACGATGCCAAGGCCGGTCGCGAACATGCGCGCATGCAGCAAGGTAGGGCGATCGAGATCCTCAGTGTAGGCGTAGATGCCGTGCGCAAGACCCGCCAGGCCCGTTTGCATCTCGGCATTGTTCGGCACGATGCGCGCGAGCGCCGCGCGGTTGCGCAGCGGCACGCACAAGAACGGCACACCGCACGACGCCACGCTGCTACGCGGCAGGATGTCGTCCTCGCCAAGGCCGAGCATCGCGGCGATGCGCTGCGGCGCCGGCGCAAAGCTCGGCGCCTGGGCCGCTGCGAATTCGGCCCGTACCGGCTGTCCGCCCTGCACGGTCACTCGCACCGGCACCGGCCCGACACCCTCTTCCAGCACCAGCAGATGCTCACCATCGGCCATCGGCTGCGGTGCGAAGCGTGCCAGCAACAGGGCGGTGCCAACCGTCGGGTGACCGGCGAAGGGCAGCTCGCTCGCAGGCGTAAAGATGCGCACCCGCGCGGTATGGGCCGGATCATCGGGCGGCAGCACGAAAACGGTTTCAGAGAGATTCAATTCGCCCGCCATCGCCTGCATCAGCCCTGGATCGACCGCAGCACCGTCGGGGAATACAGCCAACGGATTGCCCGAAAACGGGCGGTCGGTGAAAACGTCGGCAAGCCAGTAGCGGTGCATCGGGTGCGCTCTAGAAGAAGGTGATTACAGATCAACCAGTTGCGAAAAAACGACAATCATCGCAAGCGGCCTGTACTTGGAATTTGAACACTTGATGCGGCTCAAGCGCCAGTGCCCCTCAAAAACCACACTGCACGTGCAGTTTTTCTGCACAGCAACAATCAATCAATTGGGGGAGTTATGTCCAGCATCATCCGGACTGCGATCGCGGGGGCGATCGCGACCAGCATGTTTGCCGCGGGGGCGGCATTCGCTGCCGACGGTAATTGGCTTGTACGTGGCCGAGCCGTCAGCATGATCAATGACAACAGCAACAGCGACAACCTGCTGCCGGCAGAAGTCACAGCCAGCGACAAGTGGTTGCCCGACCTCGACATCAGCTACTTCTTCACGCCGAACTTCGCGCTGGAAGTGGTGTTGAGCGTGCCGCAAACGCACGACATCGAGCTCGGCGGCACCAAGATCGGCACCGTCAAGCAACTGCCACCGCACTTCATGCTGCAGTACCACCACCCGATGGGGGCATTCAAACCCTACGTCGGTCTAGGCGTGAACATGACGCGCTTCTGGGATGTGAACCTGCCCGCTGGCATCGATATCGAGCGCACCAGTTGGGGGGCATCGCTCCAGGCTGGCCTCGATTACGAGATCAGCCCGCAGTGGTATCTGAATGCCGATATCAAGAAGACCTGGATCGGCACCGATGTGAAGGCGGGTGGCGCCGTAGTCGATACGCTCAACATCGATCCGTGGTTGATCGGTATTGGCGTTGGCTACCGTTTCTGACCGACACGGCACCGCATGATCAAGGGGCGCTTCGGCGCCCTTTTTGCTGTGCAGCGGCGGCCGGCACGTAACACTACGGATGGCCGGCCGGCGCCGGCTGGCTAGAATCCGCTTTCCAACCGGCGGATAGCCTCATGTTCCTGCGCATCGTCTCGATCCTGTTCCCGCTCTTTGCCATTGTCGGCCTCGGCTGGCTCGTCGCACGCCGCGCGAAGCCCGATCTCACGGTCGCGAACAAGCTGAACATGGATGTCTTCGTGCCGGCGCTGGTGTTTGCGGCGCTGGTATCGAAGGCGTTCCACCTCGGCGACTTCCTGCCGCTCGCCGGCATCTCGGTTCTCATGGTCATCGCGTTCGGAATCGTCGGCTGGATTGGCGCGCACCTGAGTGGCGTAGCGGTGAAGACACTGGTGCCGCCGACGATGTTCAACAACTGCGGCAACCTCGGCCTGCCGCTCGCGGTGCTGGCCTTCGGCGAGCAGGCTCTGGCGCCGGCCGTGGTGATGTTCATGGTGTCGAACTTCCTGCACTTCTCATACGGCGCCTGGCTGCTCGATCACAAGACCCGGCTCGCGACGATCTGGAAAGTGCCCTCGGTGCTCGCCACGCTCGCGGGCATCGCGGTCGGCAGCGCCGGCATTACGGTATGGCCGCCGCTGATGCTCGCGATCAAGATGGTTGGCGACATCTCGATCCCCTTGATGCTGTTCTCGCTTGGCGTACGGCTCACCGACGCCAACTTCCACGCCTGGCGCATCGGCGTTGGCGGCGCGCTACTGCGGCCGGTCGGCGGCCTGCTGGTCGCAGCCCTGGTGGTGTCGGTCTTCGAGTTGCCGCCCTTGCAGCGCGCGCTGGTGATCGTGTTCGGCGCGCTGCCACCCGCGGTGCTCAACTTCATGTTCGCCGAGCGTTATCGCCAGGAGCCGGAGAAAGTTGCCTCGATCGTGATGATCGGCAACCTGTTCGCGCTGCTCTTCCTGCCGATCGCACTCGCACTGACGCTGCAGCACTGACAAACGCTTACGTTTCCGACACTTTGCCGATCCACGGTGCTGCGAGAATCGCGGCAGATCGACTACCAAGACCTGCCATGAAACACATCGCCCTCGCTCTGCTGCTCGGCCCGCTGGTCGCCCTCGCAGAGGAAGCGCCCCTGCCCGCCACCGACGCACCCGCAGAGAAGCTGGTCGTAAAAGGCGTACGCGATCCGGCGATCATGCCGTACGCCGACGCCTACAAATTCCTCACCCAGGTCGACCGTGTCGAGCACGACAAGGTACGCATGCGCATGCAGGTCAAATCGGCCGACAAGTCGGTCAAGGCCTCGGACATCCGCATCCGCCTTGTGGGTGACAACACAGACATCGCAGTACCGCTCGGCGAGGAGGGTGATATCGAGGTGCCGCGCTCCGAAGCGGCGCTCGCCGACAAGGCCGAGTTCGTCACCAACCAGAAAAAGGACAGCCTGCAGGTGCAACTGACGCTCACGCCCAACCTGCCGGGTGACGGGCGCGTGAGCTACGCGGACGCGCTGACGTCCGCCAACCAGGCCCGCCGCCTCATGAAGGAAATCGTCCCCTGGTACTTCCGACTGCTGATCTCGGACCCGAACGCGATACGCGCCTGCTTCGAGCGAGACGGCGGCGAAGCTGCGCTGCTCACCCGCAGCGGCAGTGAAACCCTCGCGATCAAAGGCAAGCGTCAGTGCGCCGTGGTGCCGCTGGACCCCAAACAGAGCGATCGCTGGCAAGCATTGGCACTCAGCCCGCCCTACAAGCTCGAATTCGCCCACATCGGCTGGTTCTCCGACGGGCTTCCGGACTGATCACGCAAGCCCTTGCTGCGCGCGCCAGGCCGCCACGCGCGGGTCCATCACCCGGCGCCACAGCGGCGGCACCAAGGCCAGCAGCACAAGCGCGGCGTAACCCGCAGGCAACTGCGGCGCGGCCGCCATGTGGCGCAGGATCTGGTAACGCCGTGCGGCGTGGGCGTGGTGATCCGAGTGACGTTGCAACTGGAACAGCAGCAGGTTCGTCAACAGGAAAGGGCTGTTCCAGGAATGATGCTCGGTGACCGGCCCGTAGCGCCCGTTGGGCAGTGGAGCGCGGACTAGACCGTAGTGTTCGAGGTAGTTCACGATCTCCAACAAGGCGATCGCGCCGAAACCGATACCCAGGTAGGCGACCAAGCCGGGCGCCCCCAGCCACAGCGCGAAACCAACCGCCCAGGCGAGCGACAGACCCCACCACAGCAAAAGTTCGTTGCGCCACCACGGCAAGTTGCGGCGTGACAGGCGCGCACGTTCGAGCTCCCAGGCCCGCACCGGATTGGTCGTAAACGCACGCCACAGGAAGCGATACACGTTCTCGCCCAGGCGCGCGGTAGAGGTATCGCGCGGCGTGGCGACATCCACATGATGGCCGCGGATATGCTCGATCTTGAAACCACCGTAGCCCACGCTCGCAAGCAGCCAGCCGCCGGCGGCACGCTCTGCGCGGCGAGTCTTGTGGATCAGTTCGTGCCCGACGTTGATCGCCACCGCACCACCCACCGTTGCAAGCGAGGCAAGCAAGCCGACACGACCGGCCAGCCCCAACGTTGCCTGGCTCACCGCCCATACGCCCCACACCAGCAGAGCGCTCCAGGCCGGCACTGCCAGCAGCGTCAGGGCCGGATACCAGGGATCGGCCAGCAGCGCGCGCTCTTCGTCCGGGCCGGGGTTCGCTGTATCGCGACCCAGGCAGGTGTCGAGCAGGGGCACCAGACCAAACACCACGACCACCGTCAGCCAAGCCCCCCAGTCCGGCACCGCGTAATGCGCGCCGAGCATCAAACCGGCGGGCGGCAAGACCAGCGGAATCAGAAACAGTGCGTAAGCATAGCGCTTGAAACGGATCACCCTTTGCACGCAGCGCCCTCCTGTAAGCCGGCTTGTAGCTTACGGTCGGCCCACGGCTTCGCGTCTTGTCGAATCACGTCACGCGAGCAGCCATGAAAAAGCCCCGCTCGCGGTGGGGCTTTCGGGCAACCGGGGCCAACGCTTACTTCGCGCCGACATCCAGCGCCACGACTTGGACGTAGGCGACCTCGACCTGATCGCCCACCTTGGCGTTCTTCAACGTCGCCGGATCATCGGCCATCAGGGTGCGCGACTGCGGCGGCCCGCTGCGCCACCCGGCTTTTCACTCGGTGCGGCAGCAAGCGTATCGTTGGCTCCACAGCGCTCGGCGCCTGCCCCGCCTCAACTCAAAAGCGATCGCTTCGGCGCAGCTCACCGTCAGCATATCGCCAACCTTGATCTCGTCTGAGTTCTTCACCTCGTCACCGGCGACAACTTCACACACATGGCCCTGTTCACCCTTGAAAGTAACGGGGCGCATAGCGGCAACTGGTACACACGCAAGCAGGGCAACAAGCAGGCGGAATGAGTTTCACGACTTGCTTGCGCGCAAATGAAGGAACTGCCAATCACACGCATGCAGACAATGCGCGCCTTATGACATGACTCACTCTTTCGGCTTTCGCCGCGCACGCGGATGTGCCGCGTCGTAAGCCTTGGCGAGGTGCTGGAAGTCGAGATGGGTATAGATCTGCGTGGTGGCAATGCTCTCGTGCCCCAGCAACTCCTGCACCGCACGCAGGTCACCGGAGGATTGCAGCAGATGACTCGCAAAGCTGTGCCGCAGCATGTGCGGATGCACATGCACGCCAAGGCCGCTGCGCTGCGCCCACAGCGACAGGCGCTGCTGAATCATGCGCGGGCTGATGCGGCCACCGCGGCTGTTGACGAACAGCGCCACCTCGTCGGCGCGCGCATGCTGGCTGCGTGCAGCCAGCCAGGCGGCCAGCGCCTCGCGTGCCTTGGCGCCGACCGGCACGGTGCGCGTTTTGTTCCGCTTGCCGGTTACCATCACTTCGGCCTCGCGCAGGTCGAGTGCCGGCCCGACGTCCAGCCCGGCGAGCTCCGACAAGCGCAGACCTGACGAGTAGAAAAGTTCGAACATCGCCCGATCGCGCAGCGCAAACGGATCGTTTTCCGCCCCTTGCGGCGCATCCAGCAGCGTTGCGGCCTGATCGGGAGAGAGCGCCTGCGGCAGCGCCTTCGGTGACTTGGGCGGCCGAATGCCGACGACGGGATTGGCGCCCAGCGCACCCGACTTGGCCCACCAGGCGAAGAAACCGCGCCAGCACGACAGATGCCGCGCGATCGAACGCCCGCTCAGCCCCTGGCCATGCAAGCGCGCCACATAGCGCCGGATGTCGTGTGGCGAGACCTGCTCGAGCGCCCGCCCGGCGCTCAGTTCGAGCAAGCGCTGCAGATCGCGCCGGTAGTTGCTGATCGTCAGCGCCGCGAGCCGCCGCTCATGCGCGAGCATCGCCAGCCACGCCTCCATCGGCGCAGTGAGCTCCGCTGGCGCTGACAGATCCATCTCAGCCCAGCGCCGGGGACAGGCGCGCCATGATCACGACATCCTCAAAGCCATCCGGCACCCGCACGGCGAAGCGCTTGAGCCCTTCCTGCACGAATCCATGCTTGCGATACAGGGCGATCGCCGCGGCGTTGTCGGCCCGCACGCTCAGCTCGATACGCAGGAAGCCGGCTTGCGCCGCGCGCGCCAGCGCAGCATTGATCAGCGCATTGCCGATACCGCGGCGGCGCCAACCTGCCACCACGCCGATCCCGAGCAGGCCGACATGGCGTTTGAGCGGGCGACCTTCCGGCGTGATATCGCACCAGCCAACCAGGGCACCATCTGCGAGCGCGACGACATGCGGATAGCCGTGCTCGATATTGGCATTGACGAATCGCCCGACCGCATCGAGCGACGGCGCTTCATAGCTGGCGAGAAAACGCCCTTCGCGGGCCACGCTATCGACCGCCGCGCGAAAGGGCAGGATGTCGTCAGCGCGGATGTTCTCGATCGCGACGCTCATCGGGAGAGCAACGCTGAGCTAACCGAGATGGTTGATCAGCGAAGCGCTGACCAGATCGGCGATGCGCGCCACGTAAAGCGTGCCCATTTCCGGATAGAAGCGCTCGATATCTTCGCTGCCCAGCGCCAGCAGGCCGAACACCACGCCGTCGCGGCGCAGTGGCAGCAGCGCGACCGAACGCACATGAGCACCGGCCTCGCCAAACCAGCCAACCACTTCCGGCTGCGTCGCCGGGCCGCAGTAGGGGTGGCGCAGATCCGCCGCGAAGAAGCGGAATTCTTCAGAGACGGGCGAGAACTCAACCGTGTCGCGCTGGATGATGCTGTTCCACACGCGCAGCGCCACATGCGGCACTGCGAAGTCTTCAACGAGATGCGTGTCGATCACACCGACCACCGCTTCAACGCTGTTCGACTCAAGCAGGCCCAGCGTCAGCCGATGTACCTTCTCGCCGATCACGTCGTTCTCTTCGCCAAAGCGCACCAGCTCGGCCATCTTCTCCTGCATCAGCTGCAGCTTCTCGCGCATCGCGAGCAACTGGCGCTCGGTCAGCGAGATCGCCTGGCCGGTATCGGGATGCGGCACGGCCAGTTCGGCCAGCAGCGCCGGCTGCTCGTTGAAGAACTCGGGATTCGCCTGCAGGTAGGCAACGACGTCCTGATCGGTCATGCGTGTAAACCTCGTCTCTGCGGTGACTTGCCACCGCAGTCATCAATTGATTTCGATCTCGCCTTCGAACACGGTAACAGCCGGGCCGGTCATCAGCACCGGCTGGCCTGGGCCAGCCCAGGCGATGCTCAACTCGCCGCCGCGCGCATGCACGCGAACCGGGCTATCGAGCAGACCACGGCGAATGCCGGACACCACCGCCGCACAGGCACCCGTACCGCAGGCGAGCGTTTCACCGGCGGCACGCTCGAACACGCGCAAGCGGATGGTGTGGCGGTCGACGATCTGCATGAAACCCGCGTTCACCCGCGCCGGGAAGCGCGGGTGGTGCTCGATCAGCGGACCTTGCGTCGCGACCGGCGCGGTATCGACATCGGCCACCACCTGCACCGCATGCGGGTTGCCCATGCTGACGGCACCGATCGTGATTGTCTCGCCCGCAACGTCCAGCGGCTGAGCCGGCGCATCGGTATCGGAAATGAACGGGATGCGCGCCGGATCGAGCACCGGGGCGCCCATGTCGACCGTCACCAGGCCATCGGCCTCCAATCGCGGCGAGATCACGCCTGCGAGCGTCTCGACGCGGATCTCGTCCTTGTCGGTGAGGCCCTTTTCGCGCACAAAGCGCGCAAAGCAGCGCGAGCCGTTGCCACACTGCTCCACCTCGCCGTCGAGGTTGAAGATGCGGTAGCGGAAGTCGACGCCGGGCAGGCGGCTTGGCTCGACGATCAGGATCTGGTCGCAGCCGACGCCAAAGCGGCGGTCGGCCAGGAAGCGCGCCCGCTCGGGCGTCATCTCGAAGGACTGGCGCACCGCGTCGATCACGACGAAGTCGTTGCCCAGTCCCTGCATTTTCGTGAAGCGGAGTTTCATGCGTGCAATTGTCCCACAGGCCAGCGCGGCTCGATCATTCAGTCAGCTGCCGCCAGCGGCGATAGATGCAGTCGTCCATCACCACCGTGGCGCCCGCATCGCGAGCACGCTGAGCAGCCGCCTCATCGACAACATGGTCCTGCATCCAGATGAAGGGAATGCCCAGCGCTACGGCCTCGTCCACCATCGGGCCGACGCGCTCCGCGTTGATGTAGAAGTCCGCCAGATCGATCTTCTCTGGCACGTCGGACAGGCATTTGTACACCTTCTCGCCGAAGATCTCCGCCGCAGCAGGATGGATCGGAATCACCCGATAGCCTTGCTGCTTAAGGAAGGCGCCGATGTAGTGACTGGGCCGCTCCGGCTTGGGCGATGCGCCGACGATCGCGATCGTCTTCACCTTGCCCAGCGCCGCGCGCAGCGCGTTGGTGTCTGGATTCTTGAACATCCCATTCTCCACAGATGTGTCAGCGCACGTTGCGCTGCGGGGTGGTGCGAATGAAGGGCCGGATCGCCGCAACCTGCCACGGCCTGCAAGCGAGCAACAGGCTCACTGGCTGGCGCTCGCTCTGCGGCAGCGCGCCCTCGCCCCAATGCAGTTCCGCAAACTCACGCGCGAGCTTCTTCAGGCGTTCGGCCAACGCATGACGCGCGCCGGGCGTAAAGCGCCCGTTGAGCAGAAACATCGCCTCGCCGGTACCGGCGAAGTCGCTCGCGAAGAAGTCCGCCACGTTGTCCTTGAGGGCTTCCATGATCGGCCCGTTTGGCGTCCACGAGAAGGTGCGGGCCACACGCAAACGTATCCGGTTGTTCGGCATCAGCTCGATGAAGCCGATGCGATCGAGCCGCGCCAAGGTGAAGTTGCGTTGCGCAAACCAGCGCTTGACGCTGGCCTCGGACTGCCCAACGCGACGGGCCAACTCGGCGTAGGTGATACCGCGCGCCTTGAGTGCGGCTTTCAGCAGATCGACGACTTCCGCAGCTTGGCTCATGGTGGCTGGACAGCAGTGCGTATCAGGAAATGATCCTCGAAACCGCAGTTGAAGAGATGAAAAGCTGGCCGGACAACGGCAGCATCGACAAGGCGCGGCCTTGCGTAACCCGCCGGGTCACTCCTCCGGCGAGATCTTCTCCTTCAGGCGCTCGAGCGCAATCGCGTCACCACGCACCCTGAAGTGCGCACCGTCTTCATCGGCGCGTTCTTCCAGCACCTGGCAGTTCTCGTAGATGTCCTTGCGCAGTTGCTGCGCAGACCAGGGCAGGAAGAGTTCCGCCTCGACCAGATCGCGCTGGAAGAAAGCGACGATAGTCTGGTGCATACGCGCGACGTCCTCCGGCCTGCGTGCGCTCATCACGACGCAGTCCGGGTATTGCGCGCGCAGTGCGGCTTCGCATTCGGCCTGCGCGGCGGCATCGCCAACGTGATCGATCTTGTTGAAGACGCGGATGCGCGGCAGCTCGTCGGCGCCGATTTCCTTCAGCACTTCATCAGTCACCATGAGCTGGCGCTCGAAGCCGGGGTCGCTAGCGTCGATCACATGCAGCAGCAGCGCGGCGTCGAGCGCTTCGTCGAGCGTAGACTTGAACGACGCCACGAGGCCGTGCGGCAGGTTCTTGATGAAGCCCACCGTGTCGCTGACGAGGATGCGCGGCACGCTTTCCGGGTAAAGCGCACGCACCGTCGTATCCAGGGTGGCGAATAACTTGTTGGCAACCAGCACTTCGCTGCCGGTCAGCGCACGCATCAAGGTGGATTTGCCGGCGTTCGTGTAGCCGACGAGCGCGACACTGGGCAGACTCTGGCGACCCTGGCGGCGGGCGCGCTGGGTCTCGCGCGCGGCGTTCATCGCGACAATTTCGAGCTGCAGTTCGGCAATGCGGTCGCGGATCTTGCGGCGATCGAGTTCGGTGTGCGATTCACCGGCGCCACGGCCGCCCACGCCGCTGCGTTGGCGCCCCTGCGGACCGGCTAGCTTAGCCGCTTCGCGCAAGCGCGGCGCCATGTAGCCAAGGCGTGCGATCTCGACCTGCGCCTTGGCAGCGGGCGAGCGCGCATTGCGGTGGAAGATCTCGAGGATGACCATGGTGCGGTCCATCACCTCGCAGCCCACCTCCAGCTCCAAGTTGCGCGCCTGCGAGGGCGAGATCTCGTGGTCGACCAGCACGACCTCGATATCACCGCCTTCTGGGTCCACCGACAGTGGTGTGCCGTCCATTTCGTCGTAGCCGGCTTCGCCCGTCACATAGGCATGAATCTCCTGACGCTTGCCGATGCCCAGGTAGCCGGTCTGGTCGAACCCCGCGCGCTTCTGCGTGAAGGTACGCACGACGGTGAGGCCGAGCGTCTTCGCGAGTTCGCGCAGCTCGGTGAGCGAGGCTTCGAACTCGACGTCACTGACGTTGGGCAGTTGTACGGCGGCAACAACAGCGCGCACGGGCTTATCTTTGACTTCGCTTTGCATTGAGGGCTGGCAGCTTAAGGTGGGGCAAAGACAGATAGTACCTGTCGCGCCACTGCTTCCTCGCACGCGGCGTTGCGTGGGCGCTACCGCCCCCGCGCTGCGACGCCCGCCATCGAGCCTTGGCCTTGCCGCTTCGCGCCCTACATGAATAGCGGCTGAAATGGCCTATCGTGCGATGGCGACGCAGTCAGTGCGTGGGCGCCTTGTCCGCACGCGGGGCCTTGTCGAGCGTGGCGAGCGCTTTGTCGAACCGCCGGATCAGCTCCGCCGCGCCGGGGCGTTTGCGCGGCACGAGCAGGTGCAGGGTCAGATCACCCACCGAACTCGGGCCGCGCGTGAGGGCGTCGGCTGCGAGGCCGACTTCCGCCAGCGCCGCAGCTTCAAGTTCCGGCGGGGCGATCAAGTAGTCGGCACGGTCGAGCAGGATCATCCGCACACAGTTGGCGAGCGTCTCAGGCCGGTCTGGCACCAGCCGGCCTTGCGCGATGCGCCGTTGCACCGCGGGTACGCCGGCCCAGCCGAATGGCAGGCATAGACGGCCGACGGAAAGATCCTTGAAATTGCTCGCTAATCGCGCGTCGCCAGGACGCGCGAAGACGTAGTGCGGCAGGCGTAAAAGCGGCGCGGAATAGTAGAACACCGCTTCGCGCTCTGGCGTCGGGATATAGGGAAACGTTGCATCGAACTCGCCGGCCAGCGTGAGTTGATACCCGCGTACCCACGGCAGCCATGTGAGTTTCGGCGATTCCCCCATGGCACGGAAGGCGGCGAGCACCCGCTCGGTGGCAATGCCTCCGTTGGGCAGCGCGCTATCGGCAAAGGGTGGATAGCCATTGCCGGAAACCAGCGAGAGTTCCGCCGCACAAACACCCCACGCGGCGAGTGCGATCACGCAACAGGCAAGAACCGGGCGGCAGCAGGACATGGGGAGCACGCTCAAAGCGAGAGGCCAGTTCAGACTATCGGCGCTTGCGCGTCGCAACTTGAGCCTCTCTGAAATTCCGCGTGGGTGGCGTGAGCCGCGGCGAGGCAGGCAGATTGGCGACCGCCTCTTTGTCGTCGTGATCAGCTGGTGCCGAATGCGCGGGGCCGATGCGCTCGCCGAGGGCCCGCGACGCAGCAAACGCCACATACCGGGGAGACATCAGTGGCCCTTTGCATTAGTTTTTGCGTGGCAATCGGGACGCTACATCACGCTGCCGGCCGGCACACACCGACGTGTACGGTGCGTGCCAAGCAGAGCGCGAAATCAGTGATGGTGACCGTGCTCGCCATGGACATGCTGGTGCTCGATTTCTTCGAGCGTCGCAGGGCGTACGTCAACCACCTTTAACGTAAAGCGCAGCGTCTTGCCGGCCAGCGGATGGTTGCCGTCGAGCAGCACAACCGGGCCCTTGATCTTGGTAACGAAGAAGTACTGCGGCTGACCGTCGGCGCCGACCCGCTGCAGTTGGCCACCGACCTTCACGCCCGGGGGGAACTCGCTCTTCGGGATTGACGTAACGAGCGATTCGTCGCGCTCACCGAAGGTATCCACCGCGCCGAGTTCCACCGTGGTCTGAAAGCCCGGCTCCTGCCCTTCCAGCAGCGCCTCCAGCTTGGGGAAGATGTTCTCGTAGCCGCCGTGCAGGTAAGCCATCGGCGCCTTGCCGTCGTCGTACACAAAACCCTTGGTGTCGGTCACTTTCAGGCGAAGCGTGACGGCGGTGTTCTTTTCGATTTTCATGGGTGCAACCTGGAAAAGGCGGTTTGTTAAACCGAGCATTTTCCTCCGAATCAGCAGCAGCCCGAAATCGGCGGGCCACTACCGGCGCAAATCACCTCCTGCACCGCAAAACGCAGGTGACCCATTCGGAAGGAACGGCCAACACGCCGCCGATGCTCGCAGCGCCCGGGTAACTGAAGTGTTCAGGGTCAAGCCCGCCTTCCCCGAAAAGGCGCGATGAACCCAAAAAAGGCCGCCCTCGGGCGGCCTTTTTCATGTGTGGAGCGACTTCAGAACAGCTCGACCGCCATCGCCGTAGCTTCGCCGCCACCGATGCACAGGCTGGCCACGCCGCGCTTGAGGCCGCGCTTCTTCAGTGCGCCAATCAGCGTCACGATCAAGCGGGCGCCCGAAGCACCGATCGGGTGGCCCAGCGCGCAGGCGCCGCCATGGACGTTGACCTTCTCGTGCGGCAGCTTGTGGTCGTGCATGGCAGCCATGGTGACCACCGCGAAGGCTTCGTTGATCTCGAACAGGTCGACGCTGTCGGTGTTCCAGCCGGTCTTGGCGTAGAGCTTTTCGATCGCGCCAACCGGGGCAGTGGTGAACCAGCCCGGCTCATGCGCATGGGTGGCATGGCCGACAATCTTCGCGACCGGTTTCAGACCCAGCTTGTCAGCGGTCGAGGCGCGCATCAGCACCAGCGCCGCGGCGCCGTCGGAGATCGACGACGAGGTTGCGGCCGTCACAGTGCCGTCCTTGCGGAAGGCCGGCTTGAGCGACGGAATCTTCTCGGGCTTGGCCTTGAACGGGGATTCATCCTTGGCGATCTGGACATCACCGCCCTTGCCGGGCACCGTCACCGGTGCGATTTCCCACTCGAAGCTGCCATCGGTGTTCGCCGCCAGCGCGCGGCGGGTGGATTCGATCGCGAACGCGTCCTGCGCTTCACGCGTGAAGCCATATTTGGCTGCGGTGTCTTCGGCGTAGTTGCCCATCGACTTGCCGCCACCATTCGCGGTCTTCTCGTAGGCGTCTTCCAGGCCGTCCAGAGCCATGTGGTCGAACACCGTGGAGTGGCCATAGCGGTAGCCGCCGCGCGCCTTCGGCAGCAGGTAGGGCGCGTTGGACATGCTCTCCATGCCGCCCGCGACGATCACGTCGACCGAGCCGGCGAGCAGCTGGTCGTGCGCGATCATCGTGGCCTTCATGCCAGAGCCGCAAACCTTGTTGACCGTGGTGGCAACGGCCGACAGCGGCAGCCCTGCGCCCAGCGTGGCCTGGCGCGCCGGGGCCTGGCCCTGACCGGCGGGCAGCACGCAACCCATGATGACTTCCTGCACCTGCTCCGGCTTCAAGCCGGCGCGCTCTACCGCGGCTTTGATGGCAACACTGCCCAGCTGGTGAGCGGCGAAGCCGGACAGTTCGCCCATCATGGCGCCGATCGGCGTACGGGCGACAGAAACGATGACGACAGGATCAGACATGGTGAATACCTCGATTTGGGTAGAGAGGAATCAGAATGTGGCGGCGCAAGCCTACGGCAGCCTGACGGGGGCGAAGCATAGGCGCAAATTGCTGCAGCGCGCCATAGGTATTCGCCCAGACATTTGCAGCCTAAGCTGTAACAGCAATGTCTGCCAAAACCCCGCGCGCATTGCCTTTGCGCCCGCTGAGTCACCTTTTTGCTACAAGGTCTCGGCGAACAGCTCTCTTCCAATCAGCATACGGCGGATCTCGCTTGTGCCGGCACCGATCTCGTACAGCTTGGCGTCGCGCCACAACCGCCCAACCGGGTATTCGTTGATGTAGCCATTTCCGCCCAGCGTCTGGATCGCCTCACCCGCCATCCAGGTTGCCTTTTCGGCTGAGTAGAGGATCGCGCCAGCGGCATCCTTGCGCAGACTACGGGCATGGTCACCGCGGTCGCAGGCCTGGCCGACCGCATACACGTAGGCACGCGTGGCCTGCCATGTGGTGTAGAGGTCGGCCACCTTCCCCTGCATCAGCTGGAATTCACCGATCGCCTGGCCGAATTGCTTGCGATCGTGGATGTAGGGGATCACGACATCCATACAGGCGGCCATGATCCCCAGCGGCCCACCGGAGAGCACTGCGCGCTCATAGTCGAGCCCGCTCATGAGCACCTTCACGCCGTTACCGACGCCACCCATCACGGCATCGATCGGTACCTCGCAGTCCTCGAACACCAGCTCGCCGGTGTGTGAGCCGCGCATGCCGAGCTTGTCGAGCTTCTGCGCGACCGAGAAGCCCTTCATCCCCTTCTCGATCAGGAAGGCGGTAATGCCGCGCGGGCCGGCCTCCGGGTCGGTCTTCGCATACACCACCAGCACATCGGCGTCCGGCCCGTTGGTGATCCACATCTTGGTGCCGTTGAGCACATAGTGGTCGCCACGCTTGTCTGCACGCAAACGCATCGACACCACATCGGAGCCTGCATTCGGCTCGCTCATCGCAAGCGCACCCACGTATTCGCCGGAAATGAGTTTCGGCAGGTACTTGTCCTTCTGCGCGGCGTTGCCGTTGCGGTGGATCTGGTTCACGCAGAGATTCGAATGCGCGCCGTACGACAAGCCCACCGAGGCCGAGGCGCGCGAGATCTCTTCCATTGCGATGATGTGCGCGAGGTAGCCCATGTTGGCGCCGCCGTAATCCTCACTCACCGTCATGCCGAGCACACCCAGATCGCCGAACTTGCGCCACAGGTCCATCGGGAACTGATCGGTTCGATCAATTTCAGCCGCGCGCGGCGCGATTTCCTTCGCCGCGAAATCGGCGACCGTGTCTCGCAGCATGTCGAGAGTTTCGCCGAGGGCGAAATTGAGGCCAAGGCTCATGGATCGGCTCCTGAACAGGTCTGGAAGGCCACGCCGCGCCCCTCTTGTGGAGAATCGCCGCGCCACCGGATTCGGGTGATGTCCGCCCCGTGCGGTGGCCGGATCTTAAGCCCGCACGCCACCGTATGGTGTCCTGCGCCCGACAAACAGCCTTGACAGCCAATGCCGCAGCGCAACATAACCCGAGTTACACTGATCCGCTGGATGCTACTGCCATGAGTGACGCACTCGATTTCCCCTTCGCCGATCTGCCCGCGCCGGGCGCCACGCTGACCGTTGAGTCCGGCGTGGGCTGGGTGCGCATGCCTTTGCCCTTTGCGCTGGACCACATCAACCTGTGGTTGCTCGACGACGGCGAGGGCGTCGCGATTGTCGACACCGGCATTGGCGACGCGACCACGCGCGGGCTTTGGGAGCAGGTGTTCGCACGCATCGACCGCCCCGTCACGCAGATTGT
>JAJZLD010000337.1 GCA_021803785.1 Pseudomonadota bacterium
GTGGCGGATGCTGCGCGCGCGAGAGAAAATTCGCGCGGTGGCGGCTGATCGCAGTGTCGCAGAAACCCTTGGTGTGCCGGAGGCCTCGCCGCTGCTGTCGGTCGAGCGTGTCGCCTATACCTATGGGGATAAACCAGTGGAATGGCGTCGCGGCCTGTATTCCACCGCCGAACACTACTACCTGAATGAACTGAGTTGAGGCTGTAATCGGGCCGGTTGGTCGGTTGCAGGCAATGGAACGGCGAGTCCAGCGACGCGCCACTGTGAGAGGTGAAGCATGTCAGATACAACAATCAAGAAACCGAGACCCAAGCATCTTGACCTGAGGGTGATCCGTCTGCCGCTGCCCGGACTCGTGTCTATCCTGCATCGCGTGAGCGGCGCCGGTTTGTTCCTGATGCTACCGGCTTTGCTGTGGCTGTTTGGTTCCAGCGTTGGCAGCCCCGAAGAGATGGCGAAAGCCAAATCGGTGGTTGCGAATCCGTTGGTGAAGTTGGTGTTGTTTGGTTTGCTGTGGGCGTATCTGCACCACTTCTGCGCCGGCATCCGCTTCCTTCTGCTGGACATGCACAAGGGCCTCGATCTGCCGACCGCGCGCAAGAGTGCCGGTGCGGTGCTGGCAGTAAGCCTGACTCTTACGGTGCTGATCGGCGCCAAGATTTTTCTGGGGTGATCCATGCAAAACCGAATTGTCGTTGGTGCCCACTACGGCTTGCGTGACTGGCTTGCTCAGCGCGTCACGGCCACGGTGATGGCGCTGTACACCGTCTTCTTCGTCGTCAACCTGTTCTGTCTGCCGGAATTCTCCGCGGAAGCCTGGCGCGCCATGTTCTCTGGCGGGTTCATGCGGTTCGCGACCTTCCTGTTCTGGCTCGCACTGTTCTTCCATGCCTGGGTCGGTGTTCGGGACATCTTCATGGATTACATCAAGCCGGTCGGTGTGCGCCTGGTTGCGCACTCGGTGGTTGCTTTCCTTTTGATCGGCTATGCGGGCTGGGCGGCCCAGATTCTTTGGAGGCTGTAAGTGAAAGTCGCAAAGCGTACGTATGATGCGGTGATCGTCGGTGCGGGTGGCGCCGGTATGCGGGCCGCAATTCAGCTCTCCGAGGCTGGCCTGAAGACGGCTGTGCTGTCCAAGGTCTTCCCGACTCGTTCGCATACCGTTGCGGCGCAGGGCGGTGTCTCGGCGTCGCTCGGTAACTCCGAGCCCGATCACTGGCACTGGCACATGTACGACACCGTCAAGGGATCGGACTGGCTAGGCGATCAGGACGCGATCGAGTTCATGTGCCGCAAGGCGCCTGAAGTGGTTGTGGAACTTGAGCACTTCGGCATGCCGTTTGACCGTACCGACGAGGGCAAGATTTACCAGCGCCCCTTCGGTGGCCACATGTCGAACTTCGGCGATAAGCCGGTGCGTCGCGCCTGTGCGGCCGCTGACCGTACCGGCCACGCGATGCTGCACGCGCTCTATCAGCGCAACGTGAAAGCGAACACGCAGTTCTTCGTTGAATGGATGGCGCTGGATCTGTTGCGCGACACGGATGGCCGCGTGCTGGGCGTGATTGCGATGGAAATGGAAACCTCGGAAATCGTGGTATTCCAGGCCAAGGCGACGCTGTTCGCAACCGGCGGTGCGGGTCGCATCTTCGCGTCCTCGACTAACGCCTTCATCAATACCGGCGACGGCCTGGGTATGGCGGCGCGTGCCGGTATTCCGCTCGAAGACATGGAGTTCTGGCAGTTCCACCCGACCGGCGTTGCCGGCGCGGGCGTGCTCATCACCGAAGGCGTGCGGGGCGAAGGCGGCATCCTGCGCAATGCTTCGGGTGAGCGTTTCATGGAACGCTATGCGCCGAACGCGAAGGATCTTGCCTCGCGTGACGTTGTCTCGCGCGCGATGGTCACCGAGATCAACGAAGGTCGCGGCTGCGGCCCGAACAAGGATCACGTGCTGCTCGATATCACGCACCTTGACCCGGATGTCATCAACAAGCGCTTGCCGGGCATCCGCGAGATCTCGATCCAGTTCGCCAACGTCGATCCGATCCGCGCGCCGATTCCGGTTGTGCCGACCTGTCATTACCAGATGGGCGGCATTCCGACCAACTACCGCGGTGAAGTCGTCGTCGACGGTGCCTCTGTACCGGGCTTCTACGCAGCAGGCGAGTGTGCATGTGCATCGGTGCACGGCGCGAACCGTCTCGGCACCAACTCGTTGCTCGACTTGTTGGTGTTTGGCAAGAGCTCGGGCGAGACGATGGTGGAGTACATCAAGGGGCAGGGCAAGGCACAGCCTGAGATCCCGCAAGCCGAAATCGATCGTTCGGTCGCGCGTGTTGACCGCCTGCTAACGCAGCGTGGTGGCACCAATGTGCACGATGTTCGCGCACAGATGCAACAGACGATGCAGAAACATTGCGGCGTGTTTCGCTTCAAGGACATGCTGGCAAGCGGCGTCGAAAAGATCCTTGAAGTCGAGAAGCAGGTGCAGCGCACCGAAATCAAGGACAAATCCAAGGTCTTCAACACTGCGCTGACTGAAGCGCTCGAGCTTGAAAACCTCATCGAAGTCGCCAAAGCAACGATGATCTCTGCGAACAACCGTACCGAATCGCGTGGCGCCCATGTGCGCGATGATGCGACCGACACGCCGCAAACGCCGGACGGCCGTGACGACGCCAACTGGCTCAAGCACACGCTGTGGTATCGCGACGGCAATCGCATCGATTACAAGCCGGTGGTGATGAAGCCGCTGACTGTTGACACCATCGCGCTGAAGAAGCGCGCGTACTGATCTGCCATCGGAGGAACCACGCGTGGCAAACCGTACTATGAAATTTCAGATCTACCGCTACGACCCGGACAAGGACGCAGCGCCGTACATGCAGGACGTGTCGATCGAAGTCGACGCGACCGATCGCAAGCTCCTCGATGTGCTGGTCAAGCTCAAGGCCAAGGATGATTCGATCTCGTTTCGCCGCTCATGCCGTGAAGGTGTGTGTGGCTCGGACGCGATGAATATCAACGGCAAGAACGGGCTGGCCTGCCTCACCGACATCGCCTCGCTGAAAGAGCCGGTGCAGTTGCGCCCGCTTCCTGGACTGCCGGTGATTCGTGATCTGATCGTGGACATGACCCAGTTCTTCAAGCAGTACCACTCGATCAAGCCGTACGTCGTCAACAACGACCCGCCGCCCGAGCGCGAACGGCTTCAATCTCCGGAAGACCGCGAAGAACTCAACGGGCTGTACGAGTGCATCCTTTGCGCGAGTTGCTCGACTTCCTGCCCGTCGTTCTGGTGGAACCCGGACAAGTTCGTTGGCCCCGCCGGTCTGCTTGCCGCCTACCGCTTCATCGCCGACACGCGCGACCAAGCGACCAGCGAACGCCTCGACAATCTCGAGGACCCGTATCGCCTGTTCCGCTGCCACACCATCATGAACTGCGTCGATGTGTGCCCGAAGGGTCTCAACCCGACGCGCGCGATTGGAAAAATCAAGGACATGATGGTCCGCAGGGCTGTCTGAGCAGACGATGAGCGCACTCAAGGAACGCGTGAAGTGGCGTAGCCGCCGGGGCCTGCTCGAACTCGACATCTTCTTCACGCGTTACTACGCGAAGCATCTCGATGCCCTGAGCGACACAGGATCTGAACCGCTGCAGAT
>JAJZLD010000031.1 GCA_021803785.1 Pseudomonadota bacterium
CAAGACGCTTCGCCCAGTCGAGCGCCCGCGCGAGCGCCACATAAGCCGCGGCGGCACGCGCGGTGTTGGGGTTGGTGTAGCGCTGGAAGCGCTCAAACAACGTAAGCCGCGCGCCCGCCGGCTTGGCGCCGTCGAGGTACTTGCCGCTCAGTACACCAAAGGCGAGCGGCGAGTAGGCCAGAAGCCCCGCCTGCTCGCGGATGGCGATCTCGGACAGACCGATCTCGAAGGTGCGATTCACCAGGCTGTAAGGGTTCTGGATGCTTGCCACGCGCGGCAGCCCGGCGACATCAGCCAGCGTGAGAAAGCGCATCAGACCCCAGGGGGTCTCGTTCGACACACCGATATGGCGAACCTTGCCGGCCTTGACGAAGTCCGCCAGCACGCCGAGCGTCTCGACGATCGGCGTCGTGACTTCGTCGGCAATGTGCTGGTAGCCCAACTGCCCGAAGCAATTCACGCTGCGGTCGGGCCAATGCAGTTGGTAGAGGTCGACGTAGTCCGTCTGCAGGCGGCGCAGGCTGTCGTGTAAGGCTGCTTCGAGGTTGGCGCGGTCGAAGAAGGTGGTGCCACCGCGGATATGGCGCGGGTTGTGCGGTTTGCGCACCGGGCCAGCGGCCTTGGTTGCGAGCACCACATCCTTGCGCCGGCCACTCTTCGCCAGCCAGGTGCCGATGTAGGTCTCGGTCAGGCCCTGCGTTTCGGCGCGCGGCGGCACCGGGTACATCTCTGCGGTATCGATGAAGTTCACGCCGGCATCAAGCGCGCAGTCAATCTGCGCATGAGCTTCGGATTCGCTGTTCTGCTCGCCCCAGGTCATGGTGCCAAGGCAGATGGCGCTGACCTTCAGGCCGGTTCGGCCGAGTTCGCGATATTCCATGGGGACTCCTTCGACTAGTCTTCGATCTGCTGCAGTTCGTAAAGGCGGCGATAGATGCCGCCCTCGATCGCCATCAGATCGTCATGGTGGCCGCGCTCGGCGATGCGGCCATGATTGAGTACGGTGATCGCGTCGGCATCGCGGATCGTCGACAGCCGGTGTGCGATGGCAATGATCGTCACCCGGCCGCGAAGTTCCGCCAGCGCGGCTTGCACCACCTGTTCGGTTTCGCTGTCGATGTGCGACGTGGCTTCGTCGAGCAGCAGAATCTTCGGTTGCCCTGCCAGCGCTCGCGCGATCGCGATCAGCTGCTTCTGCCCCACCGACAGGCGCGCGCCCCCCTCGCCCAGCGGCGTGGCGTAGCCCTCGGGCAGCGCGAGGATGAAGTCGTGCGCACGGGCAGCGCGGGCAGCGGATTCGATCTCGGCATCGCCAAGCCCGCGCCCCATGTCGATGTTCTCGCGTGCATTGGCGGCGAGGAGGAAGGGCTCTTGCGGCACCAAGCCGACGGCGCTGCGGAAGGTGGCGTCACCCAGTTCGCTGATCGGCGTGCCGTCGATCTCGATCGCTCCGCTTTGTGGTGCATAGAAGCGCAGCAGCAGCGCGAGCAGCGTGCTCTTGCCGCTGCCGGTATGGCCGACGATGCCATGGAAGCTGCCGGCGGCGATTGTCAGGGAGATGTCATGGATCACTGGATGCGCCGGGTCGTAACCGAACGCGAGCTCACGCAAGACCACTTCACCGGCACCGATGCGGCCGCCTTCGCCCGCCGGCGCGGCCAGCGGTTCAGCGAGCAAGGTACCGACGCGCGACGCAGCGATCAGCGATTGCTGCAGTTGCGAGAACTGCAGCGTAATCTGGATCAGCGGCTCGATCACGCGCGCCATCAGCCCTACGAAGGCGTACAGCACGCCCACCTCGGCCACGCTGCCGCGCCCGGCAAAGCTCGCCAGCACACCGACCAGTAAGAGCACATTGAGCAGATCGAGTGCTGGGCGCAGTAGCCAAGCGTTGGCGCGCAACTCGGCGCGGCGGGCTTCGTAGTGCGCGCGGTTGGCCTGCTCGAAGCGTGCGGCAAAGCGCCCGGCGGCGCCGGTGGCCTGCAGCACCGGCATGCCGGCAATCGACTCGGCGATCTGTGCGTTGATCTCGCTGCGCAGCTCACGCACGCGGGCCACGGCAGGCGCGGAAAGCCGCTTGTAAAACCACACAATGCCGATCACCGCCGGAATCAGCAGTGTCACGACGCCCGTCAGGCGCAGATCCAGCCAGGCCATCGCGGCGAGCGATCCGCACAGCACGATCACGCTGTCGAGCATCACGAACAGCACCTGCACATACAGCGCCTTCACCGCCTCGGTGTCATTTGTGACCCTGCTGACGATCTGGCCGGTGATCGCGCGATCGAAGTAAGCGACCGGCAAGCGCAGCACATGGCCGTACACCTGCTCGCGCAGCCGCTGTACCGAACGGGCCGCGACGCCGGAGAGGCTTAGCAACTGCTGGTAGCGCAGGCCGTTGGCGCACCACACGGCGAGCAGACTGCCGCCGATCAGCAGCGCGATGCCACCGATATCGGCGCGGCGCGGGATCAGGTAACCGTCGATGAAGGCCTTTCCCAGCATCGGCCCCAGCACTTCGAGCCCGGCCGCGCAGGCAAGCCCGAGCAGTGCGATGAGCAGCCGCCGCAATTCGGGGCGCGCAGCACGGGCCAGCAGCGCCGCAGCGCGGGCGAGGTCGCCCCTAGTGTTGTTGTGTTCAGGCTGCATCGAGGCTCGCCTCCAGTTGCTGGTAGCACCACTGGCTGGCGTACCAGCCGTTGCGTTCGAGCAGTTCGGCATGTGTGCCGGCTTCGATGACGCGCCCATGGCGCAGCACCAGCGTGTGCTCGGCATCCATCACCGCCGAGAGCCGGTGGCTGACGATGATCACCGTGCGGCCGCGGCGCGCGTCGCGCAGATGGCTCAGGATGCGCGTCTCGGTTTCGGTGTCGACCGCCGAGAGCGCGTCATCGAGCAGCAGAATCGGCGCATCCGACAGCAGCGCGCGCGCAATCGCCACCCGCTGGCGCTGCCCGCCGGAGAGCGACACCCCTCGCTCGCCGACCGGCGTTTCGTAGCCCTTGGGCAGGCGCAGGATATCGTCGTGGATCGCAGCCAGCCGCGCGGCGTGCTCGATCTCGGTGCGACTCGCATCCGGTTTGGCGAGTGCGATGTTGTCAGCAATCGACGCCGAGAAGAGAAAGGGCTCCTGCGGCACCCAGGCCATCGCTGCGCGCAGCGCATCGAGCGAATAGTCGGCGAGCGGCCGGCCGCCCCAGCGCAACTCACCCGATTCGGCCACGTCCTGACGCAGCAGCAAGCGGATCAGCGTTGATTTGCCGGCGCCGGTGGCGCCTACGAGACCAAGCGTATGGCCGGCTTCAAGCCGCAGACTGACGGCGTCGAGCGCCGGAGCCGTCTGCCCCGGGAAGCGGTAGGTCACCTCGGCCAATTCCAGCGCTGCATCACCGGCGGGCGCTGCCAGCGTGCCGTGGTCTGGCATCTCCGGCGCGGCTTCGAGCACCGGCTGCAGCCGCTCCCACGCCGCACGGCCACGCTCGATCAGCGAGAGCACATGGCCCGCCGCGAACATCGGCCAGATCAGCTGGCCGAGGTACATCGAGAAACCGGTCAGCAGGCCGATCGTCAGTTCGCCCTGCCACACCAGCCAGCCACCGAGCGACAGGGTCAGCGCGCTGGCGGCCGACAGCGCGAGGCCGACCGCCGGCTCGTAGGCAGCTTCCCAGCGCTGCGCGGTGTCGCCGGCCTTGGCGGCAGCCGCTGTGAGTTCCGCGAAGTGGGCGCTGCTGCGCGCTTCTAGCCCCAGCGCGCGCACCGTGCGCACGCCGGCCAGTGTTTCCTGAACGTGATCGTTGAGTTTGCCGAAACGGGCGAGTGAATCGCGCCAGGCGTGATGCACATGGCGCGATATGCGCCAGAACGCGAAGGCCATGAAGGGAAACGGCAACAACGCGGCAAGGCCCAGCCGCCAGTCGATGCCCAGGGTCATCATCGCCACCACCAGGATCAGCGTCATCGTGCCGTCGAAGCCCGCGAGCAGCGCTTCGCCAACGGTGAGTTCCACCGCGTCGATGTCGTTGGTCGCCCGCGCCATCAGATCGCCAGTGCGACTACCCTGGAAGAAGCGCGCGCCCTGCAGCGTGAACTGCCGGTAGAGTTTGGTGCGCAGTTCGACACCGAGCTGGTAGGCGGCGGAAAACAACGCCAGCCGCCAACCCACCCGCAGCACGTAAATCGTCAGCCCCATCGCGACGAGGATCGCGAATTCGCCCAACAGCGCGCTCGGCGTGACCTGACCATGCACCAGCCGGTCGATGATCGCCGCGACGCGGCGTGGCACCCACACGGTCAGGATCGCGATGCCGGCCAGCATCACGGCAGAAGCGGAATAGGCGCGCCAGTGGCGGCGCACGAAGGCGGCTACGAGGGCTGCGAGACTCATCGGGGTGTCCGGGGGCAGGAAGGGGCCACTCGCGCCGTGTGAGCGCGGCGGCCAAGGGTTCATTCTAAGGGCCTCACGTATCCGGTTCGTGTCTGCCGACGCAGCGCCCGCACAAATTCTGCGCGCAAAGAAAAAGGGCGCCCCTCGCGGAGCGCCCTTTGCGTGCAGCCAGTTCGATTCAGGACAAGCGGCGGCGGGTGATCGCGCCCAGGCCGACGAGACCGACCAGCAAGGTGGCCCACGAGGCAGGTTCGGGCACGGCGGTCACGCTGACATTGTCGAGCGAACCACCGTAGCCGTTGCTGATGCCGCCCGCCTTGAAACCCAGCGTGGATAGCTCGCCGGCTGCGACGAAATTGAAGCTGTATTGCTTCCACACGTTGCCGGACACGCCAACGCCGCTACCCGACGCGGTCAGTGCCGAGGCCCCGTTGATCAGCGCGGTAATGTCATTCGAATCTGCTGCCACACCAGTACGCGGCGAGAAGTAGAACGACACCTTGTAGGTCTGGCCAATGGTGGTATCGAAGGTTTGCGAAATCCAGGAATTCGCGGTGGTGTCCAGTTCAACGAAGTTCACGCCGTCGAACGCAGCGCCGGCAACGTTGTTGCGCAGCTCGACGCCGTAGGTACGGCTGACCTGCCAGCCGGGGAAGTTCTTCGTGTAGATGCTCCAAGTCCCGTTGGCTTGTTTGACATCCTCGAAACTGCCGTTTTCGATCAGGTTGATCGGCGCAGCAGCGGCCGAACCGATCAGAGCAAAGGCTGCCACGCCGACGAGCGCGGCACGGACAACTTGCTTGGGGGTTAGCGTCATGAGTGCTCCCAGGGGTTTTGGTTTGGGTCAGATGGCCGGAATCTGCTACAGCAGCCTCACACCGTCTTTTACAGATCGCAGGCATCGAAATGATATTCCCTTCGAACAATGCGTATTTATCGGTTCTCGCTGCACCGCGCAATCCGTCACGCACGGAGATGGCGATGCCGTTGAACTTCAGCTCACATCGCACTCCGCGCGGGCGCACCACAAAAAAAGCGCCCCCGCAGGAGCGCTACCGTTGGTGTGCGCCCAAGGGCTTCATCGCAGGCGGCGGCGCGCAGGCCGATATTTCTTGTTGGCACCGATGATCTCCGGGCTTGGGGTGGGCAAGACCCGCTTTCTGCATCGTAGATCAGCCCCCACCCTCCTCCACAAATGAAAACGGCACACCCGAGGTGTGCCGTTGTGCAGAGAGCCGGACGGGGTCAGGCGGCGGGCTTGGCGCCCGCCTGGATTGCCGTCAGCGCGATCGTGAACACGATGTCGTCCACCAGGGCGCCACGCGAGAGGTCATTCACCGGCTTGCGCAGGCCTTGCAGCATCGGGCCCACCGAGACCACGTTAGCCGACCGCTGCACCGCCTTGTAGGTGGTGTTGCCGGTATTCAGGTCGGGGAATACGAAGACGGTGGCTTGGCCGGCAACCGGGCTGCCCGGGGCCTTCTGGGCCGCCACCTCCTTCACCGTAGCGGCGTCGTACTGCATCGGGCCGTCCAGAACCAGTTCCGGGAAACGCGCCTTGGCGATTTCGGTGGCCTTGCGAACCTTTTCGACATCGTCACCGCTGCCCGAGGCGCCGGTGCTGTAGCTGATCATCGCCACCTTCGGGTCGATGCCGAAGGCGGCAGCGCTGTCGGCACTCTGCTTGGCGATCTCGGCCAGCTCTTCGGCGGTCGGGTCCGGGTTGATCGCGCAGTCCGCATAGACCAGCACCTGCTCCGGCATCAGCATGAAGAAGCAGGACGACACGATCGACGAACCCGGCGCCGTTTTGATCAGTTGCAGCGCAGGGCGCACGGTGTTGGCGGTGGTATGCACCGCGCCGCTGACGAGGCCATCGACTTCATCGACGGCCAGCATCATCGTGCCGAGCACAACGTTGTCCTCCAGGCCGGCGCGCGCCTGGTCCGGCGTCAGGCCTTTGCTCTTGCGCAACTCGACCATCGGCTCAACATAACGTTCGGCGATCGCGTCCGGCTCCAGGATTTCAAGCTCGGGCGGCAGAACGAGGCCCTGCGCATCCGCCACGGCCTGGATCGATGCCCGTTTGCCCAGCAACACGCAGCGCGCGATGCCCTTCTCGGTGCAGATCACGGCGGCCCGCACGGTACGCGGCTCGTCGCCCTCTGGCAGCACGATGCGCTTGTTTGCGGCGCGCGCCTTCTGGATCAATTGATAGCGGAAGGCCGGCGGCGACATGCGGGGGGACACGGCAAGCTCCAGCCCGGCGCAGATCGCCTCGCCGTCGATCTGCTCCGCGACGCTTTCGATCACGGTGTTCATGCGTTCCGAATCGTCCTGCGGCACCGCGCTGGGCAGCCGGCTGATACGTGCTGCGGTTTCGTAGCTATCGCTATCGGTACGCAGCACCGGCAGCCCCCCGTGGAAGGCCCGCGTGCCGAATTTCTCGATCCGCGGGCTGATGAAGCTATGGTGCGTCAGCAGCAGGCCGGCGAGTTGGATGCCGTTGCTCGCCGCCAGCGCAGTCGCCAGCATCACGTCGTCGCGGTCGCCCGCGCTGACAACCAGGGCGCCCGGCTTGAGGCGCGGGATTACCTCCGACACCGAACGCGCAGCCACCACGGTTTCGAGGACACGGCGCGAGCCGATGTCGCCCTCGATCATGATCTCGGCGCCGAGATGGCGCGCCACGTCGATCGTGCGCGGCGCCGAGAGCGCCGGATCGGTCTTGATCACGCCCCACACCGGCACGCCGCCGAGTTGCGCTGCGGCAGCCGCTTCATCGAAGCCCTCCACCGCGCGGTTGAAGATCACCCCGACCACACGGCGCCCTGCGTTGCGCACCTGCGCAATCAGATACTTGGTTTCTGCGATGCCTTCGGCGTCGGCAGCGCTCGCCACCAGCACCACATCGGCCTGCAAACTGCGCGCGATATCGCCCGACAGGCGCGGAATGAAGGCTCGGCTGGGGTCTGCATGGATGCCTTCGACCACCAGCACGTCGGCCCCTTCGGTAGCGGACATCGACAGACTGACGATCTCTTCGAGCAGATCGTCCGTCTTGCCGCTGGTGATGCGCTGGGTGACCAGGCTCATCGGCAGCGGGTCTGGCGTGCGCTCGACGTGGCAAATGCTGCGGGCGAACAACACCGACGGCTCGGTATCCGGCGTGCGTTTGGTGACGGGTTTGACAAACGCAACCTTCAGGCCGCGACGCTGAAAGGCCCGCACGAGGCCCAGTGAAACCGAGGTAAGGCCGACATTAGGTCGCGTCGGCGCAACGAAATACGTACGCATGGGGGAGCTCCGCTTGTGGTCAGCAGCCCCTCCGGTAGGCCGGGGGGAAATTGTGCGGTGCATGATAGTCGGCCGCGCTAACTATTTGTTGACGAGACAGGGATTGTTCGCAGTTTTTACACTTTAACCATCATAGGGGCGCCAAGGCCGCTTCGCTGCCCGATCGGCGCATCGCGGCCTGGACGCAGTAAAGCGCCCGTCCGCCTGCGCGCACTGCGGTACCATCTGCGCCCTTCGCAACACGCTGCACCCAGGTGGCCCCATGCAACGCCCAGAACTCCTCGCCCCAGCCGGTTCGCTGGCCATGCTCGATACCGCCTTCGCCTTTGGCGCCGACGCGGTGTATGCCGGCCAGCCACGCTACAGCCTGCGCGCGCGCAACAACGAGTTCGGCAGCCTGGAAAACCTGCAACGGGGCATCGAGCGCGCGCATGCGCTCGGAAAGCAGTTCTACCTGGTGAGCAATGTCTTCCCGCACAACGCCAAGGTGCGCACCTACCTCGCCGACATGGCACCGGTGGTAGCCCTGAAGCCCGACGCGCTGATCATGGCCGACCCGGGCCTGATCGACATGGTGCGCGAGGCATGGCCGGAGATGCCGGTGCATCTGTCGGTGCAGGCCAACACGGTCAACTACGCCACCGTGCGCTTCTGGGGAAAGATCGGCGTGCGCCGGATCATCCTGTCGCGCGAGTTGTCGCTCGATGAAATCCGCGAGATCCGCGAAGCCTGCCCGGAAATGGAGCTCGAGGTCTTCGTTCATGGCGCGCTCTGCATCGCTTACTCTGGGCGCTGCCTGCTCTCGGGCTACTTCAACCACCGCGACCCGAACCAGGGCACCTGCACAAACTCATGCCGCTGGAAGTACGACGTGAAGCCGGCCGAGATCGACGCCACCGGCGACGCCACCAGCGGCAGCGCCTGCTGCAACACGCCAGCACCCAGCGCCGAGAACCCGGCCTCGAAGGTCTACCTGATCGAAGAAGAAACCCGCCCCGGCCAGTTGATGCCGATCGAGGAAGACGAGCACGGCACTTACGTGATGAACTCGAAGGATCTGCGGGCGATCGAGCACGTGGCCAAGCTGGTCGAGATTGGTGTGCACTCGCTGAAGATCGAGGGCCGCACCAAGTCGCCCTACTACGTCGCCCGCACATGCCAGGCCTACAGACAAGCAATCGAGGACGCGATTGCCGGCCGCCCGCTGGACATGCGCCTGTTGTCGGAGCTCGACGGCCTCGCCAGCCGTGGCTACACCGACGGCTTCTACGAGCGCCACCACACGCAGGAGTACCAGAACTACCTGCGCGGGCATTCCGAATCGGACCGAAGCCAGTACGTGGGCGACCTCACCGGTTACGGCGTCGACGGGCTGGCGGAAGTTGTCGTGAAGAACAAGTTCTCGGTCGGCGACCGCGTCGAAGTGATCCACCCGGCTGGCAACCGAGAAGTCGCGATCGAAGCCATGTTCAAGACCGACGGCACGCCGACCACGGTCGCACCGGGCAGTGGCCACCGTGTTCGCGTAAAGCTGCCTGCCGGCTGCGAAGGCGCCTTCCTCGCCCGCTTTATCTGACGCCGAGCCTGCAGGCCAAGGACCAACAGCAGATCGCGTAGCACCGGCACGACCGGGTCACCCCGGCCGAACGCTGGCCCGGTCGAATCCCCCCGACTCGTCGATGCCAGGTGTCTCGCATGCGCCGTGTCCGATCCCTGCCGCTTCTGGCAACAGGCAGCGCGCCGGTTTTCCGTAGGTGCCCGCAAGGCAGCAGGCTGCCGGTACAGCCTTATTGCGGATTGCGGGCTGCGCGCTGCCAGGCAATCACGGCCTGGGTGGCGTGCGCCATGATGCGGTCGCGCAGATCCTTCGGCAGTTCCTGCGAGAGTGCCGCAAACAAAGCCTGCGTGGTCTCCTGTGCGATGCCCTCGGTGGCCAAACTGTGCGACAGGCAACGCAGCTGGATATGCGCGAGCGCGTCCGACACCAGACGCCAGCCGTCGGCGGGCATCTGCCGCGTAAGCGCCACCATCAGGCCCCCCAAGGTACGCAGGACGGTGAAGGCTTCTTCGCGCTCGCCCGAAGCAATCATTGCGTGCCACAGCGCGAGGTGAATACCGCGCCGCAGTTCGACCTTGAATGCAAAGCCACAGCCCTCTTCATCGTTGAGGCGTGCGAACCATGCTTGGCTGCGCCCTTCCTGTGCCACATCCATCGTGTCGCGCAAGGCACCAACCAAGGCGGTGATGCCAAGCATGCACGCGGGGCCGAAAGCCTGGCTCCACGCCAGCCCCCACTGATCCAGGCCAGCCAGCAGCAGCGCCTTGCGTGCCGCAGCGCCCTCGGGGTCCGTCATGCCCGCCCACTCGGCGAGTTGGCCGCAGATCGTCACCACCGCGCCGACGCGCTCCTGCTGTTCGGATTCAAGCGTGTGGCGAAAGATCAGCACGAAGGCATCCTGAACCAGGCGGGCAGCCTGTTCCTGGGCGTCGCGGGCAACCGTGGCGTCAAGGGTGTCGAGCGGGGTGTTCATCAAAGCGGCGTCCAGCAAAGGAATGCGAGGCGCGGATTGTGCCCGAGGACGCGGCCGGCGTCAGTTCGGGCAGACCCCGGCAGCGAGTGCGCGCTCGCGTGCATCGCGCGGCTGCGATGCAATCTGCTTCACGCCCTTGTAGAAACGCGGCAAGGCGTCGCCACAGGCGGCCAGCATCTGGCGGAACGCGGGCACCTTACCGGTATAGACACCAACCGACGCGAGCAAGGCGTTGTTGATCGGCTGCGCGAACCAGCGGTCGTAACCGGCGTAGCCACCCCAGCGCTCGGTTTTGATCTGCTGGTAGCGTTGGCCCATGGCGGCGATGAGCGCAGCCTTGCGCGCGAGCTTTTCTGCGGCAGGCAGATCGCTCGAATAGAGCGCTTCGAGTTGGCGGCGGTTGTCGAGCACCAGCGCACGAAAGTCCTCGCGCATGCGCTGGGCCCGTTCAAAGCCGTCACGCAAGGCGGCCTTCCCCGGCTGCGCCATCCAGCGCTCGACGCCGACCTCCTCCACCGCCGTAGCGAAGGATTCGTTGAACTCGGTGTCGTCTTTGACGTAGGCGACCTGATGTGTCAGTTCGTGGAACAGCAGGCGGGCGAACTCCGTCTCGGGCCATGCGATAAAGGTGGACAGCAGCGGGTCAGAGAACCAGCCCAGCGTGGAATAGGCGGGTACGCCGCCGACATACACGTCGTAGCCCTGCGCACGCAGCTCGGCTGCGCGTGCGTCGGCATCCGCCTTGTCGAAGTAGCCGAGGTAGCCGATGCAGCCAGCCACCGGTACGCACCACTCTTTCAAACGCACCGACAGCGGATCGGCCGCGAACACGTTCCACGACACGTACGGGCGGTCCAGCGCGGTGTAGCGCGCGTAGCTGTCGTTGTCCGGCAAGCCGAGTACATCAGACGCAAAGCGGCGGATCTGGCGTGCGCGTTCGAGGTTTGCGCGCAGCGACTCCGGGGTATCGCCCTCCGCCACCACCTCGTCGATCGGGCGGCTGTGACTCAGCAGCGCGATCTGCCCGCCAGCCGCCTGCAGGTAGTAGGCAGGCGAAACGGAACACGCGGATAGCCCGAACAGCAGCGCGACGGCGGCCGAAACCGCCGCCATGCCTGCCAGTCTCACCCGCCTGCCCATGCGCGGTCAGATCGCCTGCGTGTTCGCCTCAAGCCAGGCGAGCGCTGCACCCGTCACCAGCGGCGCAACACGCTCACGCACCGTAGCGTGATAGGCGTTGAGCCAGGAGACCTCGTCGTCACGCAGCAGGCCGCGGTCGATGCAACGGGTATCGATCGGGCACAGCGTCAGCGTTTCAAAAGCAAGGAAGTCGCCGAACTCGGTGCTGCCGGCCTCAACGTTGAGCAGCAGATTTTCGATCCGCACGCCCCATTTGCCGGGGCGATAGATGCCCGGTTCGTTGGAGGTGATCATGCCCGGCTCCATCGCCATGTCGGCATTCGGAATCGCCTTCGAGATCGACTGCGGGCCTTCGTGCACATTCATGAAGTAGCCGACCCCATGGCCGGTGCCGTGGCCGTACTCGATGCCCTCGGCCCAGATCGGCGCACGCGCCAGCGTGTCGAGTGCCGGCGACAGGGTGCCGCGCGGAAACTTCGCACGCGACAGGCTGATCATGCCCTTGAGGACCAGCGTGAAATCGCGCTTCTGGGCCGCGGAAGGAGTACCCACCGCAACAACGCGGGTGATGTCGGTGGTGCCACCGAGGTACTGGCCACCAGAATCGATCAGCAGCAAACCATCGCCCGCGATCGTGGCATGCGAGGCTTCGGTCGCGTGGTAGTGCGGCATCGCGCCATTGGCATTCCAGGCCGCGATGGTGCCAAAACTCGCGCTGACGAAGCCGGGGCGACGCGCACGCGCGGCGGTGAGTTTCTCGTCGACCGTCAGCTCGGTGATCGTCTCGCGGCCAATCGCCGATTCGAACCACGCAAAGAACTCGGCCAGGGCTGCGCCATCCTGAGCCATGGCCTCGCGCACATGCGCCGCTTCGGCGGCGGTCTTGCGCGACTTTGCCAAGGTACTCGGGTTGATGGCCTCGACAACACGCACACCTTCGGCCACCTTTTCGCGCAGGCCCAGCGTCACGCGGCGCGGATCGAGCAGCAGCGTCGCGTCGGCCGGCAATGCCGCAAGGGCCGCAGGCGCCGCTTCGTAAGGCGCTAGCAGCACACCATCTGCCGCCAGCCGCTCAGCCAGGGCGGCCGGCACTTTCCCACTACCCACAAACAGCGTCGCCGTGTCGGCACCGATCAAGGCGTGCGCGATGAAAACCGGGTTGTAGCTGACATCCGAACCACGCAGATTGAAGAGCCAGGCGATGTCGTCGAGCGTCGAGAGGAAATGCCAGCCTGCCCCATGTGCCGTCATCGCAGCGCGCACACCGGCGAGCTTGTCCGCACGCGAAGTCGCGGCATGCGGAGGCAGATGCTCATACACCGGCGCCGTGGGCAGTGCCGGGCGGTCGGACCATACCTCGGCGACGAGGTCCAGATCAGCGCGCAGCGTGATTGCGCGCGCAGCGAATGCCGCGCGCAGTTGTTGCGCCGCGGCCAGCCCGAGCGAGCTGCCATCGACCGCCAGCGAACCGCCTTCCGGCAGATTAGCCGCAAGCCAGTCGACATGCTGGGTGTTGTTACCCGTCGGGATGCGCATCAGCGTGATGCCGGTGCCAGCGAGTTCGGCCTCGGCCTGCACCCAGTAACGGCTGTCGGCCCACACGCCCGCGAAATCGACCGTGACAACCAGCGTGCCCATCGAACCCGTGAAGCCGGACAACCACTGCCGGGCTTGCCAGTGCTCAGGAAGGTATTCCGACAAATGCGGGTCGGCTGACGGCACAAGGCAGGCATCTACGCCATGGCGGCGCAGGGCCGCACGCAGTTGGTCAATGCGCGCGCGGATCTCGGCTTCGCGTTGGGTGCTGGGGTTGTTCATCGTTCTGTCCGGCTTGTGGCGGTTGAGTCAGCGAGGCAAACGGTCAGTTCGCTCCGGCGAAGCCCACGCGATGCGCATGAGCTTTGCCGGAAAAACTGCCGTCGTCCCGATCGCCACGACACCCAAGAGCCGCCAGCAGGGCAATACGTTCGGCTCGGCGCAGCGCCTTACCGGTCTTCTGATGCGCTCCGGCCTTGCGGAGCAGCGCCGCAGCAACCAGTGGGTTGCGTGGCGCAAGAGGTGACTTCTTCATTTCAATCTCCAAACAGGAGGCGGGCCCGTGGCTCCGCCGAATGCACGACCAACACCCGTGCTGATCGTGATCTGCGATCATCGCATGTTGGCGCCACAAAATGCAGCAAGGGCGACCCGAAGGCCGCCCTTGCGAAACTACCCGACGCTGATCCGACTTCAGAAGATTCGGCGACCGATTTCCCAGGACAGCGCAGCAACAAAAGCGGAACACGGAATCGTCAGGATCCAAGCCCAGACGATGTTGCTCGCCACGCCCCAGCGTACCGCTTTGACGTTGTTGCACGAACCGACGCCAACGATCGCGCCGGTAATCGTGTGCGTCGTCGAGACTGGAATGCCAAATGCGGTGGCGAGAAACAGCGTCATCGCGCCCCCGGTTTCGGCACAGAACCCACCAACCGGCTTGAGCTTGGTGATCTTCTGACCCATCGTCTTGACGATGCGCCAGCCGCCAAACATCGTGCCACCGCCGATCATCAGGTAGCAGGCCATCACAACCCAGGCCGGCAAATGATCGTTGTGTGCCTGCATCCAGTGCGGCACGGCATCAGGGTTCGACGCAGTCGCCGAAATCAGCAGCATCCAGATAATGCCGGCGGTTTTCTGCGCATCGTTGCCACCATGCCCCAAGCTGTAGAGCGACGCGGAAACCAGCTGCAATCGCCGGAACCACTTGTCCACCCGCCTTGGCGCCACACGGAAGAAGATCCACGACACCGCAAGCATCAGTAGCGAACCCAGCAGCAAACCCAGCAGCGGCGACACGACAATGAAGCTGACCGTCTTAATCAGGCCGGCCGAGATCAGCGAGTCGGTGCCTGACTTCGCCACCGCCGCACCAACCAGACCGCCGATCAGCGCATGAGACGAGCTGGACGGAATGCCGTACCACCAAGTGATGGCATTCCAAACAACGGCCCCCATCAGCGCGCCAAAGATCACATAGTGATCAACGATGCCCGGGTCGATCGTGCCCTTGCCGATTGTTGCCGCAACCTTGAGCGGAAACAGGAAGTAGGCCACAAAGTTAAAGAACGCCGCCCACAGCACAGCCCATTGAGGACGCAGAACGCCGGTCGAGACGACCGTGGCGATCGAGTTGGCCGCGTCGTGAAAGCCGTTCATGAAGTCGAACAACAAAGCAAGCGCGACCAGGATGACCAGTATCTCGAAGCTCATCAGGAAACCCCTGTGAGTTCAGCAATCGTGTTCGGGAACGCTTACGCGTTCTCGAACACGATGCCTTCGAGAACGGTGGCAACGATGTAACAACGATCCGCCATGTCCTCGAGGCGTTCGTACACCGTGCGCATCTTCATCACCTGACGGACCTCCGGCTCTTCGCGAAACAGGCGGGCCATCGCGCCCCGCATGACGACGTCGGTCTCATCCTCGATGCTGCCGATTTCCTTGCAGAGTTCAAGGATGCGCTTTGCATTCTCCATGTTGGAGATCAGGGCTACCGCGTCTCGCACTTTTTCGGCCGCCTGCACACAGAGGTCAGCCAGTTCCTTGGCCTCTGGCGTGAGCTTCTGGATGTCGTACTCGTAGACCGTCAGCGCGGCCGCTTCACACACATCGAGGATGTCGTCGAGCCGCAGCGCCAGAGCGTGAATGTCTTCACGGTCGATCGGCGTGATGAAGGTCTTGTGCAGCAATTCCAGCGTGTCATGGGTCAGCGTATCCGCTTCCTTCTCCACCGCCTCAATGTGGCGAAGACGGCTGGGCAGCTGGTTGATGTCCGTCATCAGTGCAGCAAGTTCACGGGAGGCTTCAACTGCCTTGACGGCAACGGCATTGAAGGATTCAAAAAAACGCCCCTCTCGGGGCATCAGACGAGCAAACATGGGGCTCTCGGCCAAATGTAACGAAAGCGTAATTTTATGCCACGAACGGCCTTTCGCCCACAACAATCAAGAAAAACCCGTCATTTCAATAGGTTGCTGAACTTCCTGCGGAATTTTGCGAGCTTGGGCGCAACCACGAGTGCGCAATAAGGTTGCGCTTCATGACCCCGAAAATACCCTTGGTGATAGCGCTCTGCGGCGTAAAACCGTGGCAAGGGGGCGAGTTCGGTAACGATCGGGTCAGCAAAAACACGATCCCGCGCCAGCGCTTCGATCAAGAATTGCGCCTCGGCACGCTGCGCCTCGTCGGTATAGAAGATCGCGCTGCGGTACTGCGGCCCGACGTCGTTGCCCTGCCGATCGGGCGTGGTCGGATCATGGATCGCGAAGAACACTTCCAGCAGATCGCGGTAGCTCACAACACTCGCATCGAAATCGACTTTCACCACTTCAACATGCCCACTGTCGCCACGACATACGGCCTCGTACGACGGATCGGGAAGATGCCCACCGCAATAGCCTGACGTTACCGCCAGCACACCCTTCATCTGCTCGAAGACAGCCTCCAGGCACCAGAAGCATCCCCCGCCCAGCACTGCCGACTGCACACCTGCCCGTACATCCATCGCTCACCTCCGTGTAAACTTGCGACCAGCCGATCGCACCCCATTTCGACCGCAGCAATACGACACTGTTTCACAGTTCAGCGCTCTATTTTTCGGCCGATCTGCCGATCTGCCGATCGCGAAAATCATGAAGGTAGAAAAACAAGCGGACGGGATCTGGATCGTTCGTACACCCGATGGTCGCGTCGCGGGAACCCTCGATGGACGCTATGGAGAGTGGGTTGCGCGCGCCGGCGCGCTGACTTTGGGTGTATGCAGATCGCGCCAGACCGGTGGGCTGACGAACCAGATC
>JAJZLD010000338.1 GCA_021803785.1 Pseudomonadota bacterium
GAAGCCTTGGCCGCGCGTTTTGATCCGGAATTTCTGCAGCTGGCCTATCAGATCGTGATTCACGGTCGCAACGATCTTGCCCTGGCGCCGGATCCCTATGCCGGGTTTACGATGACATTGCTGCGCCTGCATGCGTTCCGGCCGGAGATGCCGGGCGATGCACGCGGTGCGCAGAGTGGAGCTCCCTCGGGTGGAGGTGCGCCGCGCGCGCGACCAATGCCGGCCGCTCCGCAGGTCGCAACCACTGCGCCGCAAACACCGGCTGCACCCGCTGCGGCACCGCGCGCGCAAGCGCCGGTGGCGGTGTCGACGCCGCGCGAGCCTGCGGCTGATCCCGAACCAGAGCCTGCTGCGCCAGCGCCGGCTGTTGCCGCACCGCAAAGCGAACCGCCGTTTGATCCAGGTTTCGATGACCGCTACGAACCGGTGCTCGAGCCGGATTTTGAACCGCCATTCGATCCACCCTATGTGCAGGCGGCGGCACGTACCGCTGCGCCAGCCGCGCGCGAATCCGCGCAGAAGCCTGCCGAGTTGGCGCCAGCGGTTGTCGAACCGGCGATCTGGAATGGCGCGCTTGACGACTGGCATGGCATGGTTGCCGCGATGAGGCTGGGCGGACTGGTGCGTGAGCTCGCGCAGCAATGCGAACTGCTGGGTTTTGATGGTTCCTTGGTGCGCTTGCGCCTGCCGGAAACGCACAAACATCTGGCTGCGATGCAGAGCACGCGCGACAAGTTGCAGGACTCGCTGAGTGGCCTGTTGGGGCGTGCGGCGCGTCTTGCTATCGAGATTGGCGCCGTTGCCAGTGAAACGCCGGCACAGCGCAACCAGATTGAAAAGCAGCGTCGTCATGCTGATGCCGTGGCGGCGCTGGAGGCCGATCCCTTCGTTCGCGAAGTGATTGAACGATTCGACGCGACGCTTGTGGAAGCGTCGGTAAAACCGCTTTAAGAAGGAGAGCAAGCGATGTTCAAGGGTGGTGGCATGGGCAATCTGGCCGGGCTGATGAAGCAGGCCCAGCAGATGCAGGAAAACATGAAGAAGGCGCAGGAAGCGCTGGCGCTGATCGAGGTCGAGGGGGCGTCGGGTGCCGGCATGGTCAAGGTTCAGATGACCTGCAAGTACGATGTGCGCCGCGTGACGATTGATCCCTCGGTCATGGATGACAAGGAAATGCTTGAAGACCTCGTCGCTGCAGCCGTGAACGATGCGGTGCGCAAGGTTGAAGCCACCACGCAGGAGAAGATGGCTGGCTTTACCGCCGGACTCAACCTGCCGCCGGGCATGAAACTGCCCTTCTGAGCCATTGGGGCGCGGTGCTCTGCCAAGTGCGGAGCTACGCGCCTCACAAGTGAAGCGACTGCATGCCTGCCGCCCTAGACGAACTGATTGATGCCTTGCGCGTGTTGCCAGGCGTGGGGCCGAAGTCCGCCCAGCGTATGGCCTATCACCTGCTGCAGCGTGATCGTCAGGGCGCCGGGCGTCTCGGGCGGGCGCTGGAAGGCGCGCTTGCGCACATCCGCCATTGCAATCGCTGCAATACCTTCACCGAGGCCGAGGTCTGCGACCGCTGCCTCAATCCTGCGCGCGATCCGCAGCAGCTTTGCGTGGTGGAGATGCCGGCCGACCTCGCGATGATGGAGCAGACGCACGCCTACCGCGGCATGTACTACGTGCTGATGGGGCGGGTCTCACCACTCGACGGCATCGGTGCGCGCGAACTGCGGCTCGACCGCCTGTTGGCGCGAGCGACCGACGGTACCGTGCAGGAAGTGATCCTCGCGACGAACTTCACCAACGAGGGTGAAGCGACTGCACACTACGTCGGCGAGATGCTGCGCGCGCGCGGGCTGAAGGTCAGCCGCATCGCCCGCGGGCTGCCGGTCGGCGGCGAACTGGAACACACCGATATCGGAACAATTGCGCAGGCGCTGGTCGAGCGCCGCGAGCTCTGAGGGCAGCAAGCTGGACGAACAACGCTTTCTCGATCTGTTGTTCGGCCGCATCAAGCGCCCGTGGGTGACCACTGTGCTGCTGCTGGCCAACGGCTTGGCATTTGGCTGGCTGATGCTGCGCAGCCACGGCTTGCTGCAGATCGACAGCCGGGTGCTGATTCGCGCCGGCGCACTTTACGGCCCGGCGGCACTGACGGGCCAGACATGGCGTGTCGTCACCGCGTTGTTCCTGCACGGCGGGCTGATGCACATCGCGATGAACATGTTCGCGCTGTGGCAGGTCGGTGCGGTGACCGAGCGACTCTTTGGGCACCGCAACTTTCTGCTGACCTACGCCGGAGCGGGCCTGCTTGGCTCGCTCGCGAGCCTGTGGTGGAGGCCCGCAGTGCTGAGCGTGGGCGCTTCGGGCGCGATCTTCGGTCTCTACGGCGCCTTGCTCGCCTACCTGATTTTTGAACGCCGCGCGGTGCCCGAGGGCTTGCTGCAAGAACTGCGTACCAGCACGGTGGCGTTCATCGGCTTCTCGCTGGTTGCCGGATTCACCTTGCCGGGCATCGACAATGCCGCACACGTCGGCGGCCTGGGCGGCGGTTTCGTGCTCGGCGCGGGCTTTGCTCACCCGCTCGACCAGAAGCCGGGGCCTAGCGTGTGGTTGCGCGGGCTTGCGGGCATCTCGGCGGTCTGCGGTGTTGCGTTGCTGCTGTGGGGCGGGGCTCAGCCGGCGGGGGATGGCTTCCGTCGCATGGCTGCCGAGCAGCATCAGACGCTGTTGTTCGCCGAGGCCGACCAGGAGTTGACACAGCACACGGCGGCGTTGTTGGCCGGTATGCGGCAGGGCAAGATCACCAGCGCTGAAGCGCTCGCACAGATCGAGGGGGAACTGCTACCGGGCCGCGAACTGCAATTGCGTGCTGTGACGGCGCTGCCCGTAGGGGCGCCAAACCGCGAGCTTCTGCTGCGTTACGTGCAGGCGCGGCGCAGTGCCGTGGTCGCCCTGGGTCAGGCCTGTACGACAGGAAATCCGCGCTGGTTTGATCTGGCGGTTAACTATTCGCTGCGGGCTGACAACATCATCTTTGCATTGCGTCTGCAGCAGGCCGAAGGCGTCAAGAGCAGGCAGTAAGTTTGCCCGGGGGAGGGCAGCAATGAAGACGACGGTGGGCGCTACGGTGAAGTGGGGCGTGCTTGGCGCCGCACGGATCGCCGAGCAAGCGTTGATTCCGGCAATCCGGGCTGCGGGTGGGCATGTGGCCGCCCTCGGCTGCCGTGATTTGCAGCGGGGCCAAGCCTATGCGCAGCGCAACGGCATCCCGCACACGATGGGCTATCTCGATCTGGTGCAAAACGCGGATCTCGATGCGGTCTATATTGCCTTGCACAACGCCGCGCATTTGCCTTGGGCGCTTGCCGCCCTGGCTGCCGGAAAGCATGTGCTGTGCGAGAAACCGCTTACGCTCAACGCGCGGCAGGTCGCACAGTTGCAAGCCGCCCAGCGGATTCACGGCCGCTTTGCGATGGAAGCTTTCATGTATCGCTTCCACCCCGCGATCGAGCAACTCCACGCACTGGTGACTGATGGCGCGATCGGCCAGCCGCGCTTGATGCGTGGCGCCTTCGCTTTCGTGCTTGACCGGCCCGAGGATGTGCGCTGGGATCCGGCTATGGGTGGTGGCGCCCTGTACGACGTCGGTTGTGCAAGGCAAT
>JAJZLD010000339.1 GCA_021803785.1 Pseudomonadota bacterium
CAAGCAATTCCGGAGCGGCCGTGATTGACGACGGATCGGTCACCGACACCTACACCGGTAACCAATACCGCATTGATTTCACCAGCCCCGGTACCTACGACGTGTATGACGTGACAGCAGGCGGCGGGCCGATCAGTAGTGGCAGCTATGTCAGCGGCACCGCGATCGCTTTCGCGGGCATCCAGGTTTCGGTGTCGGGAACGCCGGCGGCGGGCGATACCTTCAGTATCGATCCCGGCGGCTATACCGATATCTTCAATACGATCAGGACCTTCGTCGGAGCTCTGGAAAACGCCAGCGGCGCTGCGCTCAATACGCAGGTGACGCAGACTCTGGGCAAGCTCGACAAGGCGCTCGATAACGTACTGCGAGTGACAGCGTCGGTCGGCTCGCGTGTCAACGAGATTCAGGCCGCAGAATCGGTTGGCTCGCAGGCTGATCTGCAGTACGCAAGCACGATTTCGCGCCTCACGGATCTGGACTACGCGCAGGCCAGCTCAGACATCGCGCAGAAGACGGTTGCTTTGCAGGCTGCGCAGCAGGCTTTCGTCAAGACCACGGGCCTGTCGCTCTTCAACTACATCGGGTGAGCGCCATGCGCAGGTCAATGCTCGCACTCTTGCTCGGCGCGCTCGGTGCGTGTTCGAGCATCAAGGGCGACTATCCGTCCACACCGCTGATTGCCAACGCCGCAATCAAGGTTGCGGACGGGCTGACAATCGCCCTGGAGGATATTGTTGCCGGTGCTGCGGTGATCGGCGTTGCCTACTACGTGATCGATCCGCTGGCGCCAAACTGGACGCTGCGCGCCGTGCGGCTCGACGAAGACCGCTACCGCATCGCGATGCGCATGAAGCGTTTTCACCTGGGCGGCGAGGGTGAGGCGATGCAACTCTTCAAGCGTCAGGCCGAAGACATGGTGCGGGCACAGGGCTACAGCAGCTACACGATTGCCCGCTACGAGGAAGGGCTGGAGTCCAACTGGATTTCCGAGCGTGTCGCCAGTGGTGACCTGATCCTGAGACGTTGAATCCTCTCCGCAGATCAGTGGCCGGCGGCGATCTTCAAGAACGTCCCGACGGTGTCGAACCCGCGCTCATACAGCGATTGAAGTACGCCGGCGAGCATTGGCAGGCAGGCTGCTAGCGCCACTACGCCGACCGTCAGCGTGATCGGAAATCCGAGTGCGAACAGGTTCAGTTGCGGCGCGGCTCGCGTGAGCACGCCGAGTGCGATGTTGGTGATCAACAGCGTTGTGACGGCTGGGAGTGCGAGCATCAGCCCGGTGACGAAGATGCTGCCGCCGCTGCGCACGATGATCTTGGCTGCGTCGCCAGGAAATCCAGCGCCACCTGCCGGCAGCCACTCGAAGCTGCGCACCACCGTTTCAATCACCAGCAAGTGCCCGTTGAGCGCAAGGAAGATCAGCGACGCGATCAGGCCGAGGAACTGAGCAATCACGGTGGTCTGGCCGGCTGATTGCGGATCGTAGAACATCGCAAACGACAGGCCCATCTGCAGGCCGATCAAGTCGCCCGCGAGGTCGATGGCGACGAAGACAAGCCGAATCGTGAAGCCGATTGCGAAGCCGATCATCATTTCGGTGGCGATTGCGCCAACGACCAGAAAGGAGCCGGGCGCAACGGCGGGCGAGGGCGGCAAAACCGGGGCGATCGCCATGGTGATTGCCAATCCGGTGACGAGCCGGATATGCCGAGGCATGCCGACGTTGTTGAATATCGGTGCGCTTGTCAGCATGGCCAGGATACGAAACGCCGGGTACGCGTACATCGCGAGCCAGCCCGCCCAGTCCGTGCTGGTGAAGGTGAACATGCCTGAAGTGCTATCCAATCAGGCCGGGGATCGCCGCGTACAGCCGGCGGATGTAGTCGGTGATCGTGGTCAGCATCCAGGGGCCGGCGATCAGCAGCGTCACGAACATCGCCATCACCTTGGGTACGAAGGTCAGCGTCATCTCGTTGATCTGCGTGGCCGCCTGAAAAATTGACAGCACCAGGCCAACCACCAGCGCGCACAGCAGTGGTGGCGCAGAGACCAGCAACACGATTTCGATTGCGTCGCGCCCGAGGGCGATCACGGTCGTGGGTGTCATGTTCTTCCCCTACGCGAAACTATTGACGAGTGTTGCGACGACCAGATTCCAGCCATCGACCAGCACGAACAGCATTAACTTGAATGGCAGCGAGACGATCACAGGCGACATCATCATCATGCCCATGGACATCAGCACCGAGGCGACCACCATGTCGATGATGAGGAAGGGCAGGAACACGATGAAGCCGATCTGGAATGCAGTCTTCAGCTCGCTGGTAACGAAGGCCGGGATGATCACCCGCATCGGCAGTTCTTCGGCCTTGTTTACCTTGGGTGTCTTGGCGAGCTGTGCGAAGAGGGAGAGATCCGCCTCTCGCATTTGCTTGAGCATGAAGCCCTTCACCGGCACCGAGGCCCGCTGCAAGGCAACGTCGAACTCGATGCGGCCCTCGGCCAGTGGCTTGTAGGCGTCCTCATAGACCCGGTCCGCAACCGGGCTCATGATGAAGAACGTGAGGAACAGCGACAGACCCATGATCACCTGGTTTGGTGGCGAGGTCTGGGTGCCAAGCGCATGACGCAGCAACGCGAAGACGATGATGATCCGGGTGAAGCTCGTCATCATCAGCACGATCGCGGGGATGAAGACCAAGGAGGTCATCATCACCAGCGTTTGCACGGTGATCGAGTAGGTCTGCGCGCCGCCCGGTCCGGGGGTGCTGCTGAAGGCGGGCAAAGCCTGTGCGAGCGCGGGTAGTGCAGTGAAGACAAGGGGCAGCGCGAGTAATGCGCGGCGTAGGTCAAGTTTCATGGCGACCCCTCTTTAGCAGAGATGCAAGCTTGCGCTGGAAGTCGCCCTCGATCGGGGCCGGCGGCGCACAGCGAGGGATCTCGGCGGCGTCAAGCGTCTGCAGTGCGGTGATGCGACCGGGCGCAACGCCCAGCACCAGAACTTTTTCGCCCAGTTCGACCAAGACGACGCGCTCGCGTGGCCCGACGGCGGTGCCTCCGATGATGCGCAGCGTGGCCTGGCCGCTGCCGCTACGCGCCTGAAGCCGTTTTACGACATGCAGCAGGCCATAGAGGCTGGCAAGTACCACGGCAAGGCCGAACAGCATCGACAGCAGACTGCCACCGGCATCGGCGACTGCGGCGGACGCCGAGGCGGGCGCGAGCAGGGCTGCGAGCAACGCGGGAAGAGACAGCCTTGAAGGTTTGGACATCGCGGTATCACCGGCTGGATATGCGATGCCATTTTGCGGCCGGCAAGAATTGCCGGCCCGCGGATAAGCGTGGGAAAGCGGGCCCTATTCGATGCTTGGCGGGCGCGCTTTCCCTTGGCCTGGGTGTTCGCCGGCGTTCAGATCGTGCCAGCACCCATCATGTACAGGACTGCTTGCTGACGCTCAGAGGCCGCGAACCTTACGCATGCGCTCCGACGGCGTGATGATGTCGGTGAGACGGATACCGAATTTGTCGTTGACCACGACGACTTCGCCCTGCGCGATCAACGTGCCGTTGACCAGCACATCCATCGGTTCGCCCGCCAGCGCATCGAGTTCGACAACCGAGCCGTGGGCCGCACACGGATGATCGCCTCAA
>JAJZLD010000032.1 GCA_021803785.1 Pseudomonadota bacterium
CGGAACGAAGGTGCCGGTCCGCACCAAGGCCAAGTTGAAACTCGCCGCATCCGAACACATGACAAAACTCGAGCAATCACCTGAATGGGCCAAAAGCTTCTTCCAAGATCCCCGTGTCAAATATGCCACTTGAAAAACTTCATACTTCATCCAGCCGGATCAATAGGTTCAAATGTAGAAGTTCGGCCGCTTGTAGACCGGCTTGTCGAACTTGCCGGCCTCGGCGTCCTTGAACGCCTTCCAGGTCGGGTAGGCTGCTGCAACGGTCAGCAGGGCGAGAATCGTAAACATGGCAAGCTCCTCGCGCTCCAAGGTCGGGGGAGACTGAATCGGAGCGCAGAAATCACTGTCAGATTAAGGGCTTGCAGTGGTAGCGCGCTTGCGATGGCTCAAGCTTTGTCGTGCTGGCGACAAAGAAAAAGCCCGGCCGAGGCCGGGCTTTCGTTGCGAGCGGTTTGTCGCTTACGACTGCGGCCGCAGCTCTGCGGGAATCGGGAAGCTCACGTTCTCGGTCACGCCTTCCAGTGTGCGCACGCTGGCGCCGCTGAGCGCCTTGACCCGTTCGATCACTTCGTTGACCAGCACCTCGGGCGCAGAAGCGCCAGCGGTGACGCCAATCCGCCGCTTGCCTTCCAGCGTGGCCGGGTCGATGCCCGCCGCGTTGTCGACCAGGTAGGCGGGCACGCCGCGTAGTGCTGCAACCTCGCGCAGGCGGTTGGAGTTTGAGCTGTTCTTCGAGCCGACCACGAACACCACATCCACCTGCGGCGCCATGAACTTCACCGCATCCTGGCGGTTTTGCGTGGCGTAGCAGATGTCGTCCTTCTTCGGGCCGACGATCGCCGGGAAGCGTGCGCGCAGTGCATCTACCACCGTCTGTGCGTCATCCACCGACAGCGTTGTTTGCGTCACGTAGGCGAGCAGGTTTTCGTCTTTGACCTGCAGCGCAGCGACGTCTTCGACGGTCTCGACGAGGTACATGCCGCCCTCGCTCTGGCCCATCGTGCCTTCGACTTCCGGGTGGCCCTTGTGGCCGATCATGATGATCTCGCGGCCCTGATCGCGCATTCTCTGTACCTCGATGTGCACCTTCGTCACCAGCGGACAGGTTGCGTCGAAGACCTTCAGGCCACGGACCTCGGCCTCGGCACGAACCGCCTGTGACACGCCGTGCGCGGAGAAGATCACCGTGTTGCCAGGCGGCACCTCGGCGAGGTCTTCGATGAACACCGCACCCTTGTTGCGCAGGTCATCCACGACGAACTTGTTGTGCACCACTTCGTGCCGTACGTAGATCGGCGCGCCGTACAGCTCAAGCGCACGCTCGACAATGGTGATGGCGCGTTCCACGCCGGCGCAGAAGCCGCGGGGGTTGGCGAGGAGGACTTCCATGTTAGGTCTCTGTGTGGGGCTGGTTCTGTTCTTTTTGGAAGTGAGGATGTCAGCTGACGCCGACCACCTGCACATCGAAACGCACGGCTCGGCCCGCGAGCGGGTGGTTGAAATCGATCACCACGCTCTCGTTGTCCAGCTCCAGCACCTGGCCGGAGAAGGCATTGCCGTCCGGCGCGGTGAAGGTCAGAACCGCCTGCGCTTCGAGTTCCACGTCGGCGGGAAGTTCGCTGCGCGGGATTCGCTCGACGAGCTCTTCGTGGCGCGGCCCGAAGGCTTCGCCGGCGGCCAGATCGAAGCTGCGCTCGGCGCCGACCGAAAGCCCGATCAGGCAGTCCTCGATCTTGCGGCCGAGTTCGCCGCGGCCGATCTGCAGCGTGGCCGGCGTCGACTCGAAGGTCGAGATCATCACGGTGCCGTCCGGCAGCGAGAAACGGAAGTGCAGCGTGACGAGGCTTTCGTTGCCGATCAGATTCATGGTTTGGTGTCCGCGACGGGCTGGCGGCCCGCAAAGAGTTGGGCTGCAATCATCAACACGGCGCCGACGGAGATCGCCGAGTCCGCCACGTTGAACGCTGGCCAGCCGTAACGGCCGACATGGAAATACAGGAAGTCGACCACCGCACCGTAGGCGATGCGGTCGATCACGTTGCCCAGCGCGCCACCGATGATCAGCGCGAAAGCCAGCGGCTGCAGGCGTTCGTTGGCGTGGCGCTTCAACAGCACCAGCAGCCAGGTCGAGATCACGATTGCCAGCGTGACGAAGAACCACTTCTGCCAGCCTGGTTGGTTGGCGAGGAGGCTGAACGCCGCGCCCGGGTTGTATACCAGTACCAACTGGAAGAAGTCGGTGTAGGGGACCGCCTCGCCGAGTTTCAGGTTGCGCAGCACCGCGAGTTTGGTGATCTGGTCGAACACAATCACCAGGCCCGAGAGGCTGAGCCAAGCCAGGAAACGCTTAGGCATGCGTGCGCACCTCGCCGTCACCGTGCAGATTGCTGTCGCACCGGCCGCACAGCGTGGGGTGCTCGGCGTTCACGCCGACGTCGGCGCGCCAGTGCCAGCAGCGCTCGCACTTCTGATGCGCAGTCGGCGTGACGATGATCGCTTCGTCGGCTTTGCTTGCCACCTTGACCACGGTCGCGGCCGAGGTAATCAACACGAACTTGAGGTCGTCGCCGAGTGAGGCCAGCGCATCGAACTTGTCGCTGCCTGCGCGGATCTCGACTTCGGCTTGCAGCGAGGCGCCGATCTTGCCTTCGGCACGCACTGCTTCCACCGCTTTGGCGACTTCGCCGCGCACCGCGCGGATCGTCTCCCAGCGGGCGATCAGCCCGGCTTCGCCTTCCTGCGCGGGCAGGGCGTGGAAGGTGTGCAGCATCACCGATTCGTCCGGGTTGTTGCCGTTGAGCACCGCCCAGATTTCCTCTGCCGTGAAGGAGAGGATCGGCGCCATCAGCTTCACCACCGTCTGCACGATGTGCCACAGCGCGGTCTGCGCGGCGCGGCGTGCTACGGAATCCTGCGCGGTGGTGTAGAGGCGATCTTTGAGGATGTCGAGGTAGAAGGCGCCGAGGTCTTCCGAGCAGAAGATCTGCAGCGCCTGCACCACGCGGTGGAATTCGAACTTCGCGTAGTCAGCCTCGGCCTGCGTCGCGAGCTTGCGGGTGAAGGCCAGCGCGTAGCGGTCGATATCCAACCACTGTTCGACCGGCACGGCGTTAGTCGCGATGTCGAAGTCGGCGGTGTTGGCGAGCAGGAAGCGCAGCGTGTTGCGGATGCGGCGGTAGGTTTCGACGACGCGATCGAGGATCTCTTTCGACACCGCGAGTTCGCCCGAGTAGTCGGTCGCGGCGACCCACAGCCGCAGGATTTCTGCGCCCATCTTGTCGCTGATTTCCTGCGGCAGGATCACGTTGCCGAGCGACTTGCTCATCTTGCGACCCTGCTGGTCTACGGTGAAACCGTGCGTCAGCAGCGCCTTGTAAGGTGCGTGGCCGTCGATCGCGGCGCCGGTCAGCAGCGAGGAGTGGAACCAGCCACGGTGCTGGTCCGAACCTTCAAGGTACAGGTCGGCGCGTGGGCCGCTGGTGTGCCCATCGTTGTGCGAGCCGCGCAGCACATGCCAGTGCGTGGTGCCGGAGTCGAACCACACGTCCAGCGTGTCGTTGATCTTGGTGTACTGCTCAGCCTCTGCACCCAGCAGCTCCGCGGCGTCGAGTTTGAACCACGCTTCGATCCCGGAGACTTCAACGCGTTTGGCGACTTCTTCCATCAGTTCGGCGGTGCGCGGGTGCAGTTCGCCGGTTTCCTTGTGCAGGAAGAATGGGATCGGCACGCCCCAGTTGCGCTGGCGCGAGATGCACCAATCCGGGCGGTTGGCGATCATCGCGTGCAGGCGCGGCTTGCCCCAGGCGGGGTAGAAGGCGGTGGCCTCGACGGCGCCCAGCGCCTTGTCGCGCAGGCTCTTGCCATCCTTCGCCAATTTGTCCATCCCGACGAACCACTGCGCGGTGGCGCGGTAAATCACCGGGGTCTTGTGGCGCCAGCAGTGCATGTAGCTGTGGCTGACGGTGCCGTGCGAGAGCAGGGCGCCGACTTCGGTGAGCTTTTCGACAATGACCGGGTTGGCCTTCCAGATCATCTGGCCGCCGAAGAAGGGCAGGTCTTCAACGTAGACGCCGTTGCCCTTGACGATGGAGATGATCTCGTCGTTGCGGCGGCCGTAGGCAAGCCAGGAATTGAAGTCGTCCACGCCGTGCGCGGGGGCCGAGTGCACCACGCCGGTACCGGCATCCAGCCCGACGTAGTCGGCCAGATACACCGGCGAGACGCGGTCGAAGAACGGGTGGCGGAACTCGATGCGATCGAGCGCCTGACCCTTGGTGGTCGCGAGCACCGTGCCTTCAAGACCGTAGCGCTTGAGCGAATCCTCGACCAGGTCCTTGGCCAGCACCAGCAGCTTCTCGCCGGTGTCGACCAGTGCGTAGTCGAACTCCGGGTGCATGTTCAGTGCCTGGTTGGCGGGGATCGTCCAGGGCGTGGTCGTCCAGATTACCGCGTAGGCGGTCTTGGGCAGGCTCGCGAGTCCGAATGCCGCGGCGAGCTTGCCGGCATCGGCATCCGACACGGCGAAGGCCACGTCGATCGTCGGCGATTTCTTGTCGGCGTATTCGACTTCCGCTTCAGCCAGCGCCGAGCCGCAGTCGAAGCACCAGTTCACCGGCTTGAGGCCCTTGAACACATAACCCTGCTTCACCATCTCGGCCAGCGCGCGGATCTCGCCTGCCTCGTTGGCGAAGGCCATCGTCAGGTAGGGGTTGTCCCAGTCGCCCAGCACGCCGAGGCGGATGAATTCCTTCTTCTGGATCTCGACCTGTTCGGCGGCGTAGGCGCGGCACAGTTCGCGCACCTTGTCGGCAGGCAGGTTCTTCCCGTGCGTGACCTCGATCTTGTGTTCGATCGGCAGGCCGTGACAGTCCCAGCCCGGCACATAAGGGGCGTCGAAACCGGCCAGGGTCTTCGAGCGGACGATGATGTCCTTGAGGATCTTGTTCAGCGCATGGCCCAAGTGCAGGTTGCCGTTCGCGTAGGGGGGGCCGTCGTGCAGGATGAACTTCGGGCGGCCAGCGCTGGCCTTGCGGATCTTCTGGTACAGCTGGCGCTTCTGCCAGTCCGCCACCCAACCCGGCTCGCGCTTGGGCAGGTCTCCGCGCATCGGGAAGGCGGTGTCGGGCAGGTTCATCGTTTTCCGGTAATCAGCCATGGTTTGCGATCTCTTCAATCTTTGCGTGAATGCAGGGGATTCGGTTCAGGGCGGGCGCCGCGGGGTACTCACGCAGGGCTGCCGCCGACAAGGCGGGGCGCCGACGACCGATCAGGTCGCCGGCACCGGAATTCGATGCTGCGCGAGAATTTTCTTGGCGACCTCGCAGTCACGGTGGATCGCCGCAGTCAGCTCTTCAAGCGAGCCGTATTTTTCCTCGTCGCGCTGCTTGTGCAGGAAGTGTACCTGCAAGTGCTTGCCGTACAGATCGCCGTTGAAGCCGAACAGGAAGACCTCCAGCCGCGCCGCGCCGTTCTTGGTGATCGTCGGCCGGTTGCCGAGGCTCGCAACGCCCGGCCAGGGGCTGTCGCCGACGCCATCCACTGTCACCGTGTAGATGCCATGCAGCGCGGCGCGGTTGCGCTTGATCTGGATGTTTGCAGTCGGGAAGCCGATTGTGCGGCCGATTTTGTCGCCGTGCATCACGCGGCCGCTCATCGTGTAAGGCCGGCCAATCAGGCGCTCGGCACGTTCGATGTCGCCGGAGATCAGCGCGTCGCGCACTGCAGAACTCGACACGCGTTCGCCGTCGAAGTCGAGCGTCGGCATCGACTCGACGCGGAAGCCCCAGGTTTCGCCAGCTTGCTGCAACGAAGCGAAATCGCCGCCGCGGCCGCGGCCGAAGCGGAAATCGTCGCCAATCAAAAGATGTCGCACGCCTAGACCGCGCACCAGCACCCTCTCGACGAAGGCCTCGGCGTCGAGCGACGCGAACGCCTTGTTGAAGCGCAGCACGTAGACGCGATCGACGCCGCACTCGGCCATGTATTCGAGCTTCTCGCGCAGGCGGGACAGACGCGGCGGGGCCGATTCGGGGGCGAAGAACTCGCGCGGGTGCGGTTCGAAGGTCAACACCGTGGCCGGCAGCGCGCGCTCGCGCGCTTCGCGCACGAGCAATTGCAGCAGGGCCTGATGGCCGCGGTGCACGCCGTCGAAGTTGCCGATCGTCAGCACCGAACCGTGTTCAGCGCGATCGGGAAGGCCGCGGAAGACCAGCATAAGCGTCTGAAAAAAACGCGAATTATAGCCTGCGGCGGTGCCGCATTGGGCAGTCGGGCTTCGGGGCGGGCGAACTGAGCGCAGTGTGGCGGCGGCTGTTCTGCGGCCAGTCAGACGCCGCGAAGATAGAGCGCATCAACTGCGGCTTTTAGGCTTAGCCGTTAAAGGCGACGGTGTTGCGCTGGACCGGCGGGTTCTTTGCGAAGTAGCGTTTGATGCCGCGCAGGATCGCCTCGGCCATCTTGTCCTGATACGCCTCATCCTTCAGGCGCAATTCTTCTTCCGGGTTCGAGATGAAGGCGGTCTCGACCAAGATGGATGGAATGTCCGGCGCCTTCAGCACCGCGAAGCCGGCCTGTTCGACCTGGCCCTTGTGCAGCTGGTTGATGCCGCCTAGTTCGCCGAGCACGGCGCGGCCGAGCTTGGCGCTGTCCTGCATCGTAGCGGTTTGCGAGAGGTCGAGCAGCGTGCGGGCGAGCAGGGCGTCCTTGACGCCGAGGTTCACGCCACCGACCAGATCGGCTGCGTTTTCTTTCTGCGCCAGCCAGCGCGCAGCCGTGCTCGATGCGCCCTTTTCGGACAGCACGAATACCGAGCTGCCGCGCGCGTCGGGTTTGATGAAGGCGTCGGCATGGATCGACACGAAGAGATCCGCCTGCACAGCGCGCGCCTTGGCAACGCGCTGGCCGAGCGGCACGAAGAAGTCGCCATCACGCGTCAGCATGCCGCGCAACAGCGGATCGGCATCGATCTTTGCTTTCAGGCGGCGCCCGATTGCCAGCGTGACGTTCTTTTCAAACGTACCCGCCTTGCCGACTGCCCCCGGGTCTTCGCCGCCATGGCCTGGATCGATCGCGATCGTGGCCAGGCGGGTGACCTGTCCCTTGCCGCCGCGGTGCTTGCGGTCGGCAGGGCTGACCTCCTCCTTGTTGTCTTGCTGAGCCGGCTTGACTGGTTCAGCGGCCTGAACCGGTGCGGAGGACGCCGGTTCAGGGGTGGTGCTCGGTAGCTTGCCGGCGTCGCCGCCTGGCTGCGCAGTTGGCCGCGTCGGGGACGCGGCTTCGCCACTCGCGGCGACGATCGGATCGGGCTTTTCGATCAGCGCGAGCAGCGGGTCGATCGGCTCCGCTGGGTAGAGGTCCAGCACCAGGCGATGGCCATACTGGCCGACCGGCGCCAGCGTGAACACCTGTGGTTTGACCTCGGCCTTGAGTTCGATGACCAGGCGCACTACGCCGGGGCGGTTGCGACCGGCGCGGATCAGTTTGATGTAGGGGTCGCTATCGGTGATCTTGCTTGGCAGGCTCTGGATTACGCTGTTGAACTCAGCGCCTTCCAGATCGATCACCAGACGTTCCGGATTCTTGACGATTTGATGGCTGTACTTGAGCGTGTCGCGGCCTTCGAGCGTGACGCGTGTGTAGTCCTGCGAAGGCCATACCCGTACGGCCAGGATGCTGGTTTCGGCCGCGAAGCCGACGCGCGAGACGAGCAGCGCCATTGCCGCACCGCCGAACTTCATGAAACGACGGCGTTGCATCATCGGCACGGCAGCGTGATCCGGTTCAGACACTGAAGGCCTCGCTCGCTGCAGCCGCGCAAGCGCGCGCGACGCCCGTCGCCTTCCGGCTCAAGCTGGACTTCAAGGTCTGCAGCCGGCACAAAGGGCGCACCCTTGTCCGGCCATTCGACCAGGCATATGCCCTGGCCACCGAAGTACTCTTCAAGCCCTGCATCGACAAATTCTTCCGGGTCCGTGAACCGATAGAAATCAAAGTGATACAAGTCTAATTTAGAAACAGCATAAGGTTCAATCAAGGTGTACGTCGGACTGCGTACCGCACCACGGTGGCCGAGTGCCTCCAACAGCCCGCGCACCAGGGTGGTTTTGCCCGCGCCGAGATCCCCCAGCAGGTAGATCGTGAGCCCGCCTTCGAGCGCCGGCGCTATCGCGGCGCCGAGTGCGCGCGTCGCTGCCTCGTCCGCAAGCAGGCAATCTGCGGCGGGCGAGCGGCTATCATCGGGGGCATGCAGGCGGTCAGACACAATTCTTCTCCGGACGCGGCGCAACTGGCGGCGCAGATCAAGGAATGGGGGCGGGCGCTCGGCTTCTCCGCAGTCGGCATTTCGGGCGTGGACCTGGGTGACGCGGAAGGAGCGCTGGAGGCCTGGCTCGCGGCCGGCTACCACGGCGAGATGGATTATATGGCGCGCCACGGGCTCAAGCGTGCGCGGCCCGCCGAACTCGTACCCGGCACACTGTCGGTGGTATCGGTGCGGCTCGATTACTGGCCCGAGGCGCACGACGCGCAGCAGCAACTGGCTGATCCGGAGCGCGCCTACGTGTCGCGCTACGCACTGGGGCGCGACTATCACAAGGTGTTGCGCAACCGGCTGCAGAAGCTGGCGGACCGGATCAGTGACGCGATTGGCGAATTCGGCCACCGCGTGTTCGTCGATTCGGCCCCGGTGCTCGAAGTTGCGCTGGCGACCCGCGCCGGCACCGGATGGCGCGGTAAGCACACGCTGCTGCTCGATCGAAATGGTGGATCGACCTTCTTTCTTGGCGAGCTATTCGTCGACCTCGCGCTGCCGCCCGATGCGCCGATCGCGCCCCACTGCGGCAGTTGCTCGGCCTGTATCGATGCCTGCCCGACCGGGGCGATCGTGGCGCCCTACAAGGTGGACGCGCGGCGTTGCATTTCCTACCTAACGATCGAACTCAAAGGGGCGATTCCCGAAGCGCTGCGTCCGCAGCTGGGCAATCGGATCTATGGTTGCGACGATTGTCAGCTCGTGTGCCCCTGGAACCGTTTTTCGCGCACCACTTCGGAGGCGGATTTCGCGCCGCGCAATGGGCTGGATTCGGCGGCGCTGGTTGAGCTGTTCGCATGGAGCGCGGAGGATTTTGCGAGCCGCATGGCGGGCAGCGCGATCAACCGGATCGGGCATGAGCGTTGGCTGCGCAACATCGCGGTGGCCCTCGGCAATGCGCCGACAACGCCGGCCGTGCTGGCGGCGCTGCAGTCGCGCGCGGCGGATCAGTCCGAACTGGTGCGCGAACATGTTGGCTGGGCACTTGCGCAGCACGCTGCGCGCCGCGGGGGCGCGGGGCAAGACTTAGAGGCGAGAACTTGAAACGACACAACCGGCCCGGCTGGCGCCGCTTGGCGCAGTCGGTCTTTGTGCTCTGCGGCCTCGCGGCGAGCGTCGTTTGGGCCGATACGCTCAAGCCGTTTACGACCGATGGCTGCTCCAGCTTTCCCGATGGCACGCCGTGGCAACAGACGCTGTGGCTCGACTGCTGCGTGAAACACGACATCGCCTACTGGATCGGCGGCACCAAGGAAGATCGCGTGGCCGCCGACGAGACCTTGGAGCAATGTGTGGCGGCGGTCGGCGAGCCGGCAATTGCGAAACTGATGCTCGCCGGTGTCCGGGCGGGCGGAACACCGTATTTCCCGACCACCTACCGTTGGGGCTATGGCTGGTCGTATCCGCGCGGCTACGGCGCCCTGAGCCGGGATGATGCCGAGCAGGTCAACGCGCGGCGCCTTGTCGTGCCAATGCTCAACGGCGCGGGCGTCAAGGCGATCCCGGCGCTGCACAAATTGCTCGACAGCTACGACCTGCTCGCGCCCGCCGAGCGCTGAGTCGGTTTGTCGGGTTAGCGGGCCGGCTTCTCGGCCGCCAGGCGCGCATAGCTGCTGCCGATGGCGTCCATCATCTCGCCGATTCGCTCGCTGGTTGTCGCGACATGGCGCGCGGCGTTGGCGTCACCGCCGTCAGGCCCGATCGCGGCATCGAAGAAGATCCACTGCTGACGCGCGAGTTTGAGGCTGTCTGCGACTGCGGGCGAGGTCTGCGGCGCACGGGTCAGTTCGTCCAGGCTGGTGACGAATTCCTTGCGGGTGGTTTCGATGTCCACGCGGCGGCCCTGTGATTTGTCGCCCAGCCGTGTCTGCAGGTAGAGGCGGGCGAGGCGCTGCGCCAGCATGTTGTTGCGGCCAGCCAGGTCCGACAGCCGCCATACAGGGCTTTCTTCCGCACCTTCGAGCTGCATCGCGAGGCGACCGGCGGCAATCGTCAACTCTTCGGCGCTGAGGATCACGCGCTCGGCGGTGCTCGCAGTCGGGATCGCGGTGATCAGCTGCTTCTGCTCCTGCCAGCCGGCTTCCACGCGTTTGAAGGTTGCCGCCGCCGGACCTTGCAGCGGGGTTTGCCGCAAGCTGGCCAGCGTGGCGTCGAAGCGGGCGACGCCCTGTTCGATCTGGCGCTGCGCCGGCTCCGCGTTGAGGTTCAGGCGCAGTTGCAGGTGAAGTTTCGCCAGCCGTTGTGACAGCGAGCGCAGCTCGGCTGCCTGTGCCACCGGCGGTATGGCTGGGGTGCTGCGGGTTTGTGCAAAAGCTTGTGCAGACAGCGGGAGCAGGGCGAAGGCGAGTACGGAGAGAAGTCGTTGCATGGCCAGAAAGGCGGTCTTCAATAAACCGTCATTCTGGCGAGTCGAAATGTTGGATTTATTACAATCAACAAAGTTGTAATGGTGGCCAAATGCCGCGCCGGGCAAGGCGCGGCATCGCCCGGCCCCTCAGGGTACTTCGTGCCCCGCACCGGCTTGCCAGATCGCAAACCACGACTGCTCGTCCATCGCCAGCGCGGTCGCAGCAACCGCTGCTGCAATTGCGGGCAGGCGCTGGCTACCCGTAAGCGGAAGTGGCCGCGCCGGGTGGCGAAGGATCCACGCATAGGCGGCGGTTTCCAGCGATACACCGTGTTCGCGCGCGTAGGCATCGAGTGCGCCGCGCACCCGGTGTGCTTCCGGGCTGTCGCCAAAGAGGCGGCCTCCGCCCAGCGCAGACCAGATCATCGGCGGTCGGCCCAGGGCGATCGCCTGGTCGAGCGTGCCGTCGTGCAGCGGTTCGCGATGCAAGGGCGAGAGTTCGATCTGGTTCGTGACCAGCGGCACGCGTGCGTTGAGCATCGCGAACTGGGCCGGGGTGAAGTTCGAGACGCCAAAGGCGCGCACTTTTCCCGACTGCAGCAGGCGATCGAACGCGTCTGCGATTTCGTCCGGATCCATCAGCGGGCTTGGCCGATGTATCAACAGCAGGTCGATCCAGTCGCAGCGCAGTTGCTGCAGCGAGGCGTCCACCGAGGCAAAGAGGTGTTCGCGCCCGGTGCGGTAGTGCTTGATGCGGTGCTCGGGCCGGTTTGGCGTGGTCAGCGCGATGCCGGTCTTGGTGACCAGCTCGATCCGGTTGCGCAGGCCGGGTTCAAGCGCCAGCGCTTCGCCGAACAGGGCTTCAACCGTGTAGCCGCCGTAGATGTCTGCGTGGTCGAAGGTGGTTACGCCAAGGTCGATACAGCCGCGGATCCAATCCAGCCGCTGTTGCGCCGACCACTGCCAGTCCGCCATGCGCCAGGCGCCGGCCACGATGCGGGAGAGTTCCGGGCCGTGCTCGGCCAACTGGATGCGAGGGCTGATCATGCTTGGGCTCCGAGCATGTCGTGAATCGCGCGAACGCCGATCTCGGCGATCGCAATGTCTTCTTCTTGCGATAGACCACTGACGGCGACGCCGCCGACCACCGCGCCACCTGCGCGTACCGGCAGGCCGCCGCCCCAGCCGACGTAGCGTGAGTCGTCGTAGTAGCAGAAGTCCCAGCCCTGTTCGTGCGCGGCGCGGCCGACGTCGCCGCTCGGGCTGTCGAGCCGGGCGCTGGTCCAGGCCTTGTTGGTGGCGATGCGGACTGAGGTGGTTTGCGCGCCATCCATGCGTTCGAGGCTGATCAATTCGCCGCGCATGTCTGCCACGGCCATCACGGCGGCGCGACCGCTGCGCTGGAGTTCGCTTCGCATTGCGTCGATCGCGGCGCGGGCATCAAGGAGGCTCAGGGTGGATTCGGTTCTCATCGGAATTTGGTAATAAAGTATGAGATTGCGTACGATGGTGCGAGTCTAGTCGCGATTGTCGCGACTCGCAACATGGTGCGTTAATGTCGAACCAAAGTACGAATTTGTCGGGGGAAGAGGGCTTCGCAGCAAGGCTGCGCGAGCTGATCGGAGATACCCCGGTGGCCGCATTTGCGCGCCGCGTGGGCGTATCTGAAGCCCTGATCCGCAAGTACCTCGCGGGGTCCGAGCCGGGCCTGTCGAAGGCCAACCAGATTGCGCGGGCGGCCAATTGCTCGCTCGAATGGCTCGCAACGGGCGCCGGCTACCGATATCGGCAGGCCGAAGTGGTGGATATGGCGGCGCTGGAGCAGGCGGTTCGCCTCACCGTGAAGCAACTTGGGGCGCGCGAAATTTCAGTGACCGACGAAGCGGCTATGAAGTTGATCGTGGCGCTGTACCAGTACCTGCGCACGACCAAGTCGCCGGATGGCGGTTTCGATGTCGCGGCGGCTGAGAGCTTCGCGAGTTACCTCGGTGGGGTCTGTGGCGTGTCGGCCTGAGCGGGCTATGATTCCCGCCTCTCGTAAGCGCTGCACAAACGCCCGTGGCCAATAACGACACCCGCCCTATCGGTATTTTCGACTCCGGCGTAGGCGGACTCTCCGTCCTGCGCGAGATCCGTGCCCTGCTGCCGGATGAGACCCTGATCTATTGCGCCGATTCCGGTTACGCACCCTACGGCGACAAACCGCAGCAGGTGATCCGCGAGCGTTCGCTTGAGCTGGCGGAGTTCCTCGTGCGGCATGACGTGAAGGCGATCGTGATCGCATGCAACACGGCCACCGCGGCAGCCGGCCGTGCGTTGCGCGAGCGCTGGCCGTCGCTGCCGGTGATCGGCATGGAGCCGGCGGTGAAGCCAGCGACGGCAGCAACGCGCAGCGGCACGGTGGGCGTGCTCGCCACCGTGGGCACGCTATCGAGCGCGCAGTTCGCGGCCTTGCTGGATAACTTCGGACACGATGTGCGGGTAATGACGCAACCGGGGGTCGGGCTGGTCGAGGCGGTGGAGCGCGGCGAATTGAGTGCGGACAGCACGCGCCACATGCTCGAAGCACACCTCAAGCCGTTGCTGGCCGCCGGCGCCGATGTGATCGTGCTCGGCTGCACGCACTACGTATTCCTGCGTGAGCTGGTCGAGTCGATCGTTGGCCCGCAGGTCAAGGTGATCGACACCGGCGCCGCCGTGGCGCGGCAACTTGCGCGTAAGCTCGATGAAAAAGGGCATCGTGCACCGGCCGGCGAAGCGAAGCCGGTGCGTTTCTGGTGTAGCGGCAACCCCGGCACCGTGGCGCATGCCATTGACGTGCTTTGGGGTGAGCACATCTGGCCCGACGCGCTACCTCGGTCTCAAGTCTTCACGCCGCACACGCGTTGAAAGCGGTGACCGGCGCTGCGGCGCGCCGGGCAGGCGACTTCGCCGTTGCGCTTGCAGGGGCGAGCTGGATTGCGCAGTCCCGCAGGGCTTCGACAACAACGCGTGAAGCACCCGCCAGGCGGATCTTCTGACCGCCATGAATGAAGTGATCGCCGGGCATATCCGGGCTGGTGAGCCAGATGCTGCCGTGGCTGACCTGCAGCGTCCAGCCGCCTGCTGCGTCAAGTGACAGTAGCTTCCCTTGCGCTAGATCAATTGTGCCGTGTGTTAGATTCACTTTCATCGTCACTTCTCCGTGCATACGCCAACTGTTGATTGATTATTGGCTTTGCCGCGAATGTTTGCGTCGATGATTTCTGACCTCTTTGTGAGCTGAGCTAACATGCAGAAGCCGCCGCGACTGCCGCCACTGAGCGCCCTCCGGATGTTCGAGGCGGCGGCGCGCCACCCAAGTTTCAGTGCCGCAGCCGAAGAGCTGGCGGTGACCCACGGCGCGGTCAGTCAGCAGGTGCGCGCACTCGAAGACTGGCTTGGTGTTCCACTGTTCGAACGCAGCGGGCGCCGCGTTTCGCTCACGCCGGAAGGGGTCAGCTTTGCGGCCGCAGCGAACGAGGCTCTGTGTCGCGTTGGCGACGCTGCAGCCAAGCTCAAGCGGCGAACCAACCCGAATCGACTCACGATCACGACGATGCCGTCGTTCGCGGCGCGCTGGCTCGCCCCGCGGATCTCGCGCTTTCTCGATGTTGAGCCGGGCGTCGAGTTCAGCATCATCACCACCGCGCAGGTGCTGGACTTCGCGCGCGACGGCATCGATGTTGCGATCCGCGTCGGCTTTGGGCCCTGCAACGAGCCCAACGCAGTGCGGCTGATGGCTGACACGCTGCTTGTCGTCGCCAGCCCCGGCTATGCGAATGGGCGCCTGCCGACGACGCCCGAGTCGCTCCTGGCGCATCCTTTGATTCGCGAGGATTACCCGTTCTGGGACGATTGGTTCCGCGGCGCAGGCCTGTCGCTGACGGTGCCGAGCAACGGCCTCGTATTCAACGATTCATCGCTCGCTCTGCAGGCGGCCATCGATGGCCGCGGCATTGCCGTGACCCGACGCAGCATTGCTGCGGGGGAAATCGCCGCCGGGCGCCTGGTCAAGCTGTTCCCGCAAGAGGTGCCGACCGATCTCGCCTACTGGTACGTCACCGCCGATCGCGCACGCGAAACGCCGCTGATGCAGCGCTTTCGTGCCTGGATCATGGCGGAGGTCGCTGCCGGCTGAGCGGTCGTTGGCAAAACGACCAGCGCGGGCCGGTGGCGCCTACTTGCTATCGCGGCACTCGCGCCCGATGCGCAGCAGTTTGTCGTAATCGATGGTCTTGCCGCACGGTCGCTCGTCGGGCAGTGGGCGTCGCGGGTCGTCCGCCGCACTGAACCAGACCGAATTGCGGGCTTAGCGTCCGGCTTCCAGCTCCAGCGCCAGCAGTTCCTGCACCGTCTGGCGGCGGCGGATCAGGCGCGCTGTGCCGCCGTCGATCATTACTTCCGGGATCAGCGGGCGCGAGTTGTAGTTCGACGACATCGAGGCCCCGTAGGCGCCGGCATCGTGGATCACCAACAGGTCGCCGACGCGCGCTTCGGGCAGCTGACGGGTTTGCACCAGGCCGCCTTCGCCCTGCGTGAACACATCACCCGATTCGCACAGCGGGCCGGCGATCACGGTGGCGTGCTCGGCGCGCGGGCTGTCGTCCTGCGGCAGCAGGCTGATGTGGTGGAAGCTGCCGTACATCGATGGCCGCATCAGGTCGTTGAAACCGGCATCCACCAGCACGAAGCGGTTTTTGCCCGCTCGCTTCACCGCGCGCACTTCGGTTAACAGCAGGCCGGATTCGGCCACCAGATAACGGCCCGGTTCGATTTCAAGGTGCGGCGTCGCGCCGAGGATCTGGCCAATTTCGCGGCGCGCCGCATCCCACAGGCCGAAGTAATGTTGGGTGTCGATCTGTGGATCGTTTGTGCGGTAGGGAATCGACAGGCCGCCACCGGCCGAAATCGCTTCCAGCGGGGCCGTGAGCTGGCGGGCGAGTTCAACCATCGCGCCGCACACCTGCTCCAGATGCTTGTAATCGACGCCGGAGCCGATGTGCATGTGCAGGCCAACGAGCTTCAGGCCGTGCTGGCGGATCGCGGCCAGCGCGACCGGCAGATCGGTGTGCCAGATGCCGTGCTTGCTGTGCTCGCCGCCGGTGTTGGTCTTGTTGCTGTGGCCGTGGCCAAAGCCGGGGTTAATGCGCAGCCACACCCGGTGGCCCCGCGACACCGCGCCGAGCTGATGCAGCATGTCGATCGAGCCGGCATTCACCGGGATCTCTTCCTCCACCACGCGCGCGAGCGTGGCGCGGTCGATCAGGTCGGCGGTGAACACGATGCCCGATTCGCCATTGCGCGAGCTGTAACCGGCCGCCAGCGCGCGCTCGATCTCGCCCAGCGATACCGCATCCACCTTCACGCCTTCTTCGCGCAGCAGGCGCAGCAGGTGGATGTTGGAGTTGGCCTTCTGCGCGAAGCGGATCGTGTCGAAGGCGCGCAGCGCGGCTTGGCTTCGCC